>NZ_CP031142.1:7325000-7542500 GCF_014697215.1 Saccharopolyspora pogona | reverse complement strand
TGGTCTCCACGCCGCCGGTCTCGTTCGGCCCGGAGTAGCTCAGCCCCTGCTGCTGCGGCGAACCGAGGCCCTTGCCGCGCAGCGCCGACGGGACCTGCTCGCCGTCACCCGTCGGCGCGAGCTGGCTCAACGCGGGGCCGGCGGACGCAGGCCGGGCCCGCTTGGGCCGCGGTTGCGCGGCCTGCTGCGGGGCCGGTTGCGTCGGCTGCGGGGTCTGGGGCACGTCCGGAGTGCCGCTGCCGACCTGGCTGACCGACACCGGCACCGCCGGGGCCTCCGGCACGGGCTGCGGCTCGGCCGCCTCGACCTGGACGTTGAACAGGAATCCGACAGACTCCTCCTTGAGCGCCTCCAGCATCGCCCCGAACATGTCGAAGCCCTCGCGGCGGTACTCGATCAATGGGTCGCGCTGCGCCATCGCCCGCAGCCCGATGCCCTCCTTGAGGTAGTCCATCTCGTAGAGGTGTTCGCGCCACTTGCGGTCCAGGACGCTGAGCACCACCCGGCGCTCGAGCTCGCGCATCGCGCCCGGCCCGACCTTGCCGTCGACCTCCGCCTCGCGCTTCGCGTACGCGTCGCGCGCGTCCTCCAGGACGAGCTCCAGCAGGCGCTCCCTGGACAGGTCCTCCTCGTCCTCGACGAGCGCTTCCCAGCCGATCGACACCGGGTAGAGGGCCTTCAGCGCGGTCCAGAGCTTCTCGAAGTCCCAGTCCTCGGCGTAGCCCTCGGCGGTCTCCGCGTCGACGTAGGCGGTCACCACGTCGGTGAGCATGTGCATGACCTGCTCGTGCAGGTCCTCACCGGCCAGCACGCGGTGCCGCTCGTCGTAGATGACGGTCCGCTGCTGGTTCATGACCTCGTCGTACTTGAGGACGTTCTTGCGGATCTCCATGTTCTGCTGCTCGACCTGGGTCTGCGCGCTGCGGATGGCGCGGCTGACCATCTTGTGCTCGATCGGCACCTCGTCGGGCACCTTGAGCCGGGTCATCACGGTCTCGACCATCGCGGCGTTGAAGCGCCGCATCAGCTCGTCGCCCAGCGACAGGTAGAACCGAGACTCGCCGGGGTCGCCCTGCCGGCCGGAACGGCCGCGGAGCTGGTTGTCGATGCGCCGCGACTCGTGCCGCTCGGTACCCAGCACGTAGAGGCCGCCGACCTCGCGGATCTCCTCGCCCTCGGCCTTGGCCTGCGCGGTGATCTTTTCGACCACCGCAGGCCATTCGGCTTCGTACTGCTCGCGGTTCTCCACCGGGTCGAGGCCGCGGCTGCGCAGTTCGGCGTCGGCGAGGTGGTCGATGTTGCCGCCGAGCACGATGTCGGTACCGCGACCGGCCATGTTGGTGGCGACCGTGATCGCGCCCTTGCGACCCGCCTCGGCAATGATCGCGGCTTCCCGCGCGTGGTTCTTCGCGTTCAGCACGTTGTGCGGGATGCCCTTTTGGGTGAGCAGCTTCGATAGGTACTCGGAGCGCTCCACGCTGGTGGTGCCCACCAGGACCGGCTGGCCCGCCTGGTACCGCTCCTCGATGTCCTCGGCGACCGCATCGAACTTCGCCGGCTCGGCCTTGTAGACCAGGTCGGGCTGGTCGGCACGGGCCATCGGCTTGTTGGTCGGGATCGGCACCACGCCTAGCTTGTAGGTGGTGTGGAACTCGGCCGCCTCGGTCTCGGCCGTACCGGTCATGCCGGCCAGCTTGTCGTAGAGGCGGAAGTAGTTCTGCAGCGTGATCGTGGCCAGAGTCTGGTTCTCGGCCTTGATCTCGACGCCTTCCTTGGCCTCGATCGCCTGGTGCATGCCCTCGTTGTAGCGGCGCCCGGCCAGGATGCGGCCGGTGAACTCGTCGACGATCAGCACCTCGCCGTCGCGGACGATGTAGTCCTTGTCACACTTGTAGAGCTCCTTGGCCTTCAGCGCGTTGTTGAGGTAGCCGACCAGCGGGGTGTTGGCCGCCTCGTAGAGGTTGTCGATGCCGAGCTGGTCCTCGATGAGGGTGACGCCGTCTTCGGTGACGCCGACGGTGCGCTTGCGCTCGTCCACCTCGTAGTGCTGGTCGCGCTTGAGCATCGGGGCGAGCCGGGCGAACTCCTGGTACCAGCGCGAGGACTGGTCGGCGGGACCGGAGATGATCAGCGGCGTCCGGGCCTCGTCGATCAGGATGGAGTCGACCTCGTCGACGACGGCGAAGTTGTGCCCGCGCTGCACGCAGTCGGCCAGGCTCCAGGCCATGTTGTCGCGCAGGTAGTCGAAGCCGAACTCGTTGTTCGTGCCGTAGGTGATGTCCGCTGCGTAGGCCTTGCGCCGCTGCTCCGGCGTCATGTCGGCCAGGATCGCGCCGACTTCCAGGCCGAGGAAGCGGTGCACGCGGCCCATCCACTCGGCGTCGCGGCGTGCCAGGTAGTCGTTGGTCGTGACGACGTGCACGCCCTTGCCGGTGATCGCGTTGAGGTAGGCGGGCAGCACGCAGGTCAGGGTCTTACCCTCACCGGTCTTCATCTCGGCGATGTTGCCGAGATGAAGGGTCGCGCCGCCCATCAGCTGCACGTCGAAGTGGCGCTGGCCCAGAGTGCGCTTGGCGCCCTCCCGAGCCACCGCGAAGGCTTCGGGCAGCAGTTCGTCGAGGGCTTCACCTTCGGCGTGTCGGCGTTTGAACTCGTCGGTCTTGCCCCGCAGCTCAGCGTCGGACAGTGCGACGACGTCCTTTTCAAGCTCGTTGATGTGCGTCGCGATGTTGCGCAGACGCTTGAGCATCTTGCCCTCGCCGGCGCGGAGCAGTCGGGACAGGACCATCCGGTCGACCTCACTAGCTGATCGTGACGCGTCCGTCACGGACGCTTTGTGGCCATCGTATTAGAGCTGGTGATGGGGACCCGCGATACGGTGCGGCTCCGGCGGACCCCCACACGCGGCTGTCCCCCGCGAACCACGGTACGCGGGGGACAGCCGTTCGGGTCGGCGTTGGCGCAGACTCGCCCTACAGGGCGTCCGCCAACCTGATCACGCCGTAGTCGAATCCCTTCCGCCGGTAGACCACGCTCGGCCTACCGCTATCGGCGTCGGAGAAGAGGTAGAAATCGTGTCCGACCAGTTCCATCTCGTAGAGAGCCTGGTCGACGGTCATCGGTTTGGCCGGGTGTTCCTTCTCTCGGACGACCCGACCGGGTTCGTACCCGTCCTCCGCGGCCATCCGCTGTTCCGGTACCTCGGCGGCGTACTCGTCCACCTCCCGGGGCGCTTCCAGCAGCGCGGTCCGTCCTTCGGCCGCGGCGGCGCCCTGGCCCATCACCACGGGCCGGTCCGCCATCGCTGCGGTCGCCTCGGCCACAGAAGTCGGGTTGTGCTGTCCGTAGTGCACCTTTCTACGGTCGTGCATGCGCCGGAGCCTGCTCTCCAGCTTGGTCGTCGCGGCGTCGAGTGCGGCGTAGAAATCGCCGGCGCAGGCCTCGGCACGAACGGGCGTGCCCTTGCCCATCAGCGTGATCTCGACTCGCTGGCAGTTCTTGGCCTGGCGGGGGTTCCGCTCGTGGAACAGTTCCACATCAGCCCGAATGGCCTTCTTGTTGTACCGCTCAAGCCGGGTCAGCTTCGCATTGACCTGCTCCCGGTAGTGCTCGGGAACCTCGACGTTGCGACCCTTGACGACGATGTCCATTCACGACCTCCGTTCCTTGCGTGCCGTAGGCGAGGTGTACTCGGCGGGCGCCGCGGAAGGCGATCAGCTCACTTCCGGCGCCAGGGACATGGACTTTCGCTCCTTCCCTCCGCCTCGGTTGGCTGGATTGAGTGGCACGTTAGCTCGGTTTACCGATTTGTGACACCCCCCTTGTCGGGCGAAGTCAAGCGGCCACCGAGAGTGATTGGTGCCACCGTTCGAAGCAGGAACCGGGGTGGACCATCCGCATCCGCGAAACACCATCGGACTCAATTTTCACCCGTTCGGAGGCTACGCGCAGTAGCTTCGCGCCGGGTCGCCGAAGGACCGGATTGTGCCTGCTCATAACGGGAAAACGTGTGGACGGCAGGCGAAGTTCCCGAGGCCGTTCGGGCAACCGCAATCCACCCGAATGCTTCAGCCCGCCGTCGCGGTCAGGCTGAGCACCGCAGCGACTTCGACACCTGCGGTTCCGAGCACCGCCACGCAGCTCGCGGCTGTCGCCGCGGTGGTGATGACGTCGTCGATCAGGGCCACTTGCGCCGTCGGCGGTGGAATTCGACCTGTCCGGCCGAGCACTCGGCCGGACAGGTTGCGCACTCGTTCGGCCGCATCCAGACCGGCCGAGTCCGCCGCCCCACGTGCGGTGATCAGGCAATCCGCGACGACCGAGGGTTGGCCAGATGCGGTCAGCGCGGCCGCCGCCCGGTGCGCGATGCGGGACATGTGCGCGCCACCCCGGCGACGGGATGCGATCGCCCTCGACGGCGCCGGCACCAGACACCACGCCTGGTCGAGCCGGTGCTCCGCAGCGATCGCGCACAGCCCGACCGCGAGGTGCCGGGCCAGCGGCTCGGCTAGGTAGCGGCGACCGGACTCCTTGTAGGCGAGCACCGCACGGCGGGCCGCGCCCCGGTACCTGCCGAGCGCGTACGCCGGTGGACCCGGTTCGAGCAGCGGTCGTTCGACGCGGCGGAGCCCGCCCAGCTCGCGCGAGCAGTCCCGGCACCAGGCCGTGCCTGCCACGTCGCAGCCCGCGCAGCGCAGCGGCAGCACCAGGTCGACCAGCCCGGAAAGCCCGCCGCCGAGCCAAGGAACGCGCATCGGCAGATCGTGCCGCAGATCGCTCGCCCGACTCACCGACGCGTGTCGGGTCCGATCAGCCGGGGAAGAACGGGATGGAGCCACCGCGGATCGGGACCGGAAGCAGGGACCAGACGTCGTCGGTGTCCCGGGACTCCCAGATCCCGCTGCGGTCGCCGACAACCACCCGGCCACCGCTTGCGACCGTCACCGCTTTCAACGGCTGGCCGAGGTTCGCCGCGGTGAACGGGGCCCAGCGGAACCCGTCGACCGACACCTCGAATACCGGCGTGGTGTTGCTGTCGGTGACCGCCACCAGCGAGTCGTTCTGCAGCCACTCGACGCCGGTGATCCGCATTGCCTCCGGGGACGGCAGCTCGATCGGCCGTTGCAGCACCACCCGATCGTCCTGATCGGACACTCCGGCCACCACGAGCCGCCCGTTGACCACCGCCGCGACCCGGGTGCCGTCGCGGGACAGCCGCAGGTCGTTGATCGGCCCGCGACCGGAGAGCGCCCCGGCATCCACTTGACGCGGCACCCAGCTGTTGCCGCTGGCCAGCGCGCGGACCACGTCGCGACCGTCCACAACGGTCCACACCTCGGATTTCCCGCGCCAGGTCGGTTTGCTCATGTCGGAACCGGTAGTCGGGAGTTCGGGCAGGTGCCCGCCGTAGCGGCCGACCCGCAGCTCGACACCGACGCCACCGGGGCGTCGGGTGACCGCCGCGAGCTGTGCGCCGTCGGGCGACTGCCCGGCCCGGAGCACGTCGTACTCGCCCGAGCCGGCCGGACCCGGGATCGGCGGCGCGTTCTCGTTCAGGACCACCAGCCGCTCGTCGACCACGGCCAACCCGGGCAAGTCCTGGCGCGGGATGTTGTTGGTCTCGTAGGACCCGAGGTCGGTGGGCCACAGGTCCTTCCCGTCCGACAGCAGCGGCGAGCCCTCCACCTTCAGCCGCACGCGTGCGTTGCTGACGCTTTGCAGGGTGAACACGACCTGGGCCGCGATCAGCCGACGGTTTTCACGCGGCAAAGTGCCGAGATCGCTGAGGTTGACCTCCAGGGCACCGTCCCTGGTTTCGGTGGGGTTGGTCTTCGGATGCACCCCGGCGGGGATGGCCGTGTGCATCGCCGACTGCAGACCTTCGGACGGCCCGCTGGTCAGCAGGTCGACGACCCGCCTGGGCAGCGTACTCGCCGGCTGCGAACCCACGTACCGCAAATCCGGGACGACGCCGGTCGAATCGTGGTCCATGAAGTAGATCGGGACCGCCCGGTACACGGCGTTGAACGAGCTCCGGCTGGTGACGAGTTCGGGTGGCGGCGTCGCGATGCGCCACTCGCCGTTCGGCTGCCGCTCCACGCGCACCTGCGTCTGGTACTCACCGGTCTCGGGCACGAAGGACGAGTCCGGCAGAAGCCGCCCCACTTTGTCGGCCTGCAGGCCGACCACCTGCGCACCGTTGGGCAATGGCACGGCAGGCTGCGCCGGGATCGTGTCGACGTTGTCCACGATCAGCAGGCCCGGCGGCGGGGCCCAGGCCCGGCCGACCGGCGGGGTGAGGTGCAGCCGCGCCGACTCGTGGTTGCTCTCCGGGACGGCGGACGAGTTGACGAAGCTGCGGACCAGGGCGAGCGGGTCGGTGCCGCTGGGCGGCTGGGGCACCGGCGCGGTCGCGTTGCTCTCGTCGACCGCCCGGACCGCCTTCGGATCCGAGCTCTCCGGGATCGATGCGCACGCCGACACCGACAGCAGCAGGGCCAACAGCACCGCCACCCGGCGGACGAGACGCACGTCCCTCACTTGTCCTCCCAGGTCTCCTCGGAGAGCCGCGCCGGTCCGAGGTCGCGGATCTCCCGCTCACCGGCCTCTCCGGCCTCGCCATCCTGCGGCGGACCGACGCCGGCTGCGAGCAGCGCCTCCGGCGCAGCGATGCGGCGGGTGCCGGGCAGTTGCAGCGGGCTTTCGTCGAACGAGTCCCCCGGCCGTCGGGGCAGGGTGAGCCGGAAGCAGGAGCCCTCGCCGGGCTCGCCCCACGCGTCCAGCGTGCCGCCGTGCAACCGGGCGTCCTCCTGGCTGATCGACAGCCCGAGGCCGGTGCCGCCGGTGCGCCTGTTCCGGGACGGGTCGGCCCGCCAGAACCGGGTGAACACCAGCTCGGCCTCGCCCGAGCGCAGCCCGACGCCGTAGTCACGGACGGTCACCGCGACCGCATGCTCGTTCCCGCCGAAGCGAATCTCCACCGGTCCGCCTTCGGCGTGGTCGATTGCGTTGGCCACCAGGTTCCGCATGATCCGCTCCACCCGGCGGGCGTCGGCGACGATGGTGAGATCGGCGCCCGCGGTGGACGGCGCGATCACCCGCAGCGCCACACCGCTGGTGTCGGCGATCGCACGCAACGACTCCACCGAACGCTCCGCCAGCTCGGTGAGGTCCAGCGGCTCGGCGGCCAGGTCGGCGACGCCGGCGTCCAACCGGGAGATTTCCAGCAGGTCGGCCAGCAGCGATTCGAACCGGTCGAGCTCGTCCACCAGCAGCTCGGTCGAGCGGGACAGACCGGGCGGGAACTGCTCCCGGGAGGCGTGCAGCACGTCGGCGGCCATCCGCACCGTGGTCAGCGGGGTGCGCAGCTCATGGGAGACGTCCGAGGTGAACCGGCGCTGCAGCTGGCCGAACTCCTCGAGCTTCGTGATCTGGTGCTTGAGGCTGTCGGCCATCTCGTTGAACGACTCGGCCAGCCGGGCCACGTCGTCCTCGCCGATCACCCGCATCCGCTTGTCCAGATCGCCCTCGGCGAGCTGCTCGGCGATCTGCGCGGCCTGCCGCACCGGGCGCACTACCTGGCGGGTCACCAGGTTCGTGATGGCGCCCAGCAGCACCAGCAGCACCAGCGCGCCGAGCAGCAGGGTTTGCTGCACGACCCGGAGGGTGTTCTGCTCGGCGGTCAGCGGGAACAGCAGGTAGACCTGCAGCGGCCGGGTCGCGGTGCTCACCGGGGTGCCCACCGCGAGCATCGTGACGGGGCCGGTCTCGTTCGTCACCGTGGTGATCTTGGTGGTCAGCTGGCCGCGCTCGACGAACTGGCGCAGGTCGTCCGGCACGTAGGAGATCGGGCCCGCGGCCGGTTGCAGCCGCCGGTCACCCGGCGCGCGACCGTCGACCAGCACTGGCTCGAACGCCCCGGCCACCGTGTCGGTCGTGGACTGCCCGGAGGACGTCGTCGTCAGCCGGTTCAGCGCGGCCTGCAGCTGTTCGGCGACGTTGTCCGCATTCGGGTCGACCGCGGTCAGTTCGCGCTCCAGGATCGGCTGGCTGACCTCGACCTGCGAGATCGCGGCGGTCTCCTTGGCGGTCAACAGCTGCGAGGTGATCTGCCACTGCAGCACCATGCCCAGCACGAAGACCACGGCCATCGACAGGGCGAGGGTGCTTACCACGACGCGCAACTGCATCGAGCGCCGCCACAGCGCCTCGAAGCGGCGCCACCGGCTGCGGACCTCTTCGCGGACACGGCTGATCAGCCGCTGAACCAAGCGGCCTCGACGCGTCCACACGCTCACGGCAACCGTCCCCCGGGCCCTCCGCGGCTACGACCCGGCTAGCAACTGTGTCAAAGGCTCGACCGACGACCTACACCGGTGTCCGCAACCGGTCGCGAGACCACTGCGCTCGGTGGGAGGTCTTGCCGCCCAAGCCACTTCGTCCACCACACGCATCTCGCACCACCTCGTCCTCCAGGGGCGGGCCGGGCACGGAGCGGTCTCCGGGTGCGACACCACCCCGGAACTTCGCTTGGAAGAGTCGGGGCGCCTGCTCGCGAGCAGGCGCCCCGACTCTCGATCACGACATCACGGGGGGCCCGCCTTGTAACCGACGCCACGGACCGTGAGCACCACCTCGGGGCGCTCCGGGTCGCGCTCCACCTTCGACCGCAGGCGCTGGACGTGGACGTTGACCAACCGGGTGTCGGCGGCATGCCGGTAACCCCACACCTGCTCCAGCAGGACCTCGCGGGTGAACACCTGGCGCGGCTTGCGGGCCAGCGCCACCAGCAGGTCGAACTCCAGTGGGGTCAGCGCGATCGGCTGGCCGTCGCGGGTCACCTCGTGGCCGGGCACGTCGATGGTCACGTCGCCGATGGTCAGCACCTCGGCCGGCTCCGCATCGGTCCGGCGCAGCCGGGCCCGCAGCCGGGCGATCAGCTCCTTCGGCTTGAACGGCTTGACCACGTAGTCGTCGGCGCCGGATTCCAGGCCCAGCACCACGTCGACCGTGTCGCTCTTCGCGGTCAACATCACGATCGGCACGACGGACTCGGTGCGGATGGCCTTGCAGACGTCGATGCCGTTAACCCCCGGCAGCATCAGGTCCAGCAGGACCAGGTCCGGCTTGAGCTCCCGCAAGGCAGGCAACGCCTTGGTGCCATCGTTGACGACGGCGGTCTCGAACCCCTCGCCCCGGAGCACGATGGTCAGCATTTCGGCCAGGGCCGGATCGTCGTCCACCACGAGCACGCGTGCCTTCATGGCCAACATGGTTGCACTTGTCACCCCGCCGCCGTGCATCCACCCGCTGATCGTCGTCGCAGGTCGCGGCACAGCGACCGGTTCGACCCAACCGATACCGCCGAATGGAGTACTCACAGCAGTGGTTTTGCACACCGCCAGGATTCCACCGTGGGTGTCGTTCGAATCACACCGCTTAGCAACGAGAACTCGGCCTGGACCTGCACCATCAGGCGAATCTCCACTTTGGACTGTTCCGCGCGGGACCGCCTGCCGCTCACCACACCAGGACGTGCTCGTCGACGAGAGCCGCGAAGTCCACGTGGTTCACGCCGTCTACCACCACCCATGGCGACCACCAGTTCTCCGCCGCAAGCTGCTCGTAGACCTTGCCGCAGCGCTGCTGCAACGACGCATCCGACTCGAAGGCATCGCGCTGGCGGTCCACTTCGGTCCGTTCCCGGTGCTCGGCGCGGGCGGCCGCCACCTCCGACGGAACCTGCAGCAGGATCTGCAGATCCGGTTTCGGCAGCGCGAAGCGCGTCACCTCCAGCTCGTGGACCCAGGCGACGAAGTCGCCGTGGCCGTCCTGGTGGAGCCGAGCGGCGCCGTAGGCGGCGTTCGAGGCGACGTAGCGGTCGAGGAGGACGACGTCGTGCGCGCGGAGGTCCGCGCGCAGCGAGTCCGCCGCGGCGCGGCGGTCGAGCGCGTTGAGGACGGCCATGCCGTGGACGGAGCCGCCGAGGTCGCCGTGGCGACCGCGGAGCGCCTCGGCGAAGAGCTCGGCGTGGACGTCGTCCGCATAGCGCGGGAACGCCGAGCGGGTCACGGAGCGGCCGCGAGCGGTCAGCTCCGCCGCGATCCCGTTGGCGAGCGTGCGCTTGCCAGCGCCGTCCAGACCCTCGATGACGATTAGTCGACCCACGCCAACGACGGTAGTCGAGTCGGTCACCTCCCATCCGGACGCCCTGGACCACTCGCCCGATTGCACGAATCCGGTTCTGCCACAATCGATTTCGTGGTATACAACAAGTATGCCGCAGGCGCATTCCTATCGAACGACAGTCATCTGGACCGGCAACACCGGCGACGGCACCGCTTCGTACCGCGGCTACAGCCGCGAACACGTCGTGGACATCGACGGCAAGCCGCCGCTGAAGGCGTCGGCCGATCCCGCTTTCCGCGGCGATCCCGAACTCCACAACCCGGAAGACCTCCTGGTCGCGGCTTTGTCCCAGTGCCACATGCTGTGGTATCTCGCGCTGTGCAGCACCTCGGGCGTCGTCGTCACCGCCTACCAGGACGACGCGAGCGGAGACATGGTTGAAGACCCCGACACCGGTGGGCAGTTCACCGAGGTCGTGCTCCGCCCACAGGTGACGATCGCCGACGTGGCGATGCTGCCGATGGCCGAGAAGCTGCACGAGCAGGCGCAAAGCAAGTGCTTCATCGCCAACTCGGTCAACTTCCCGGTCCGCCACGAGCCCGAGATCACCACCCCGCAGTGACGTTCGCCGGGGAACTCCGCCGACCGGCGGCGGACCCCGGCGCAGGTCACCGCCGGACCGGCGCTGCTCGCTAAGAGCCTGTCGGCGAATGCCGTCCGCGCCTTTGGAAGCGGCGTAGCCGCTTGCATCCACCATGCCAAGACGACCATCGGCGGGTTCTGAGAGGTTTTCTGGCGAGGACGGCCCCTCCGCCGCGTATTGGACATACATCAGGAGGGGCACCCGCAGTCCAGAGAACCTCTCAGGTTCCGCTAAGCGACCACCCACCCAGACCATTCACCAACAGGCTCTAAGTCCTCCCCTCATCAACACCCGCCCCTTGTCCCAAGAAAGCGATCAAACTTGCTGGTCCGCGCGGCGCAACCGGCTCCGCTGATTGCCTTGCGCGCAGCCGCGGCCGCCTCACCCGAGCCGGGACCAGCTGCTCCCGACAGGCCACAACCCCACCGTCGCGCCAAACCAGCCCAGAAACCTGCGAGGAATCCGGGACATGGGGTACTCCGGGCGATCACAATCGGAGGGGCATAGCTCGCCAGATGTCGATCAGCGGTGGAGAATCGCCACCGACATTTCGACGATCAACAACCGCTCGGGAGGATCCAGTGCAAATACCCGGGCCCGGCACCCGCGTCGTCGAGCTGCGGGTACACGGCATCCTCGGCACCACGGGCGACGAGCTGACCGATTCGGTGGCCTCGGTGGACGTCGCCGGCGACGGCATCGGTCGCATCATGCGCCCGGCCGACCGGCTGCGCCGTCCCGTTCCCGGACCGATGCTGTCGGCCGGGGACCGCGCGGTGCCCCGCATCGTCGAAGGCTACGTCTGGGGCGGCATGACCTCCGGCGGCCTGGCCAAGGCGACCTGGGCCCTGCTGTTCCCGTTCGCGCTGGCCAACATGGCCCACTGGATGCTGCCGCCGGCCAAGACCGGCAACCCGCTCAGCAGCGCACTCTCGTCCGCGCTGCGCGCGCTGCTCCGGATTTCCGCCGTACTGCTGACGATGCTGTTCGTCGCGCAGCTGACGGTCGTCACCCTGGACCTGCTCGCCGCGCAATGCCTCCAGCCCGGCGTGCCGTGCATGGAGTTCGTCCCGGACGCCGTCCGGCGCATCGACATCCTGCGCTCCTCGGCCGCCCTGCTGCCTGTTGGGCTCGTGATCCTCCTCATGCATCGCTTGTCCACTGTGTCCTGGCAGGTCTCCGCGCCGAAGACCGACAAACCGCAGCACTCGGCCCGAGCACCGATGCTGCCCGGCGCGAATGTCGTCGCAGACCCGGACACCCCCGTACTGCGCGCACTGCACATCGTCGCCGCACTGTCCACAGTGGCTTTGGTCGCGCTTGGTGGGCCGTTCGCGATCAGCGCCGATCCGCGTTGGCTGGTCGCCGCGGCACTGCTCGCCATCGCCTTGATCGGAACCGTCGCGCTCGACGACCCGGCCCGAATACACCTCGACGGCAAGGAGAAGGCGCTGCGGAGCGTTCTCGGTCGCACTCCGCGCCGCGCACTGATCTCCACCGCCGTAGTGCTGTTGTGCTCGGTCGCGTTCCTCCCCGGACCGCTGGCGGGCGAGCTGCCGGGCTCGGGCGCCACGATCGACGCGATCACCGGCGCGCTGGTGATCACCTGCCTCGCGGTGGCCGTCCTGCTCGCGCCCGCCGCACTGCTGGCACGGCCCGGCTGGAAGGCTTGCCCGCCTAGGCTCCGCCCATGGGCTGGTGGCTGGATGACCGCTCCGGTGCTGATGGTCGCTTGCATGCTCGGCAACGGGTTCGGCGCGGGCCTCGGGCTGAGCGTGAGCAAGGCGCTCGGCGCCTCGCAGGAGCCCGGCGACCCGGTGCTGTTGCTGCCCGCCGCGTACGACGACGTGACGATCTTCTGGGGCACGACCGCCGTGCTGCTCCTGGCCGCCGGGATCATCGGAACCCCGTGGATGCTGGTGAAGCGGTGGCGCGCGGGGCTCACCGACAACGACGGTCCCGGCGGGGACGGCCCGGACGGTCCCTTGGGAGCCGACGATTCGATCCCCGACGAGGTCGCCCTGCTGCACGCGGGTCGGCCCGTGGACCAGCGCGCGGCGGCCAATGCCTGGAAGTGGGCGGACCTGCAGCGCCGCTATTCACATCTCGTCCTCCTCGTGATCGCTGGGGTGCTGGCGGTCAGCGCCGCGTTGGCCCTGGTGGCGCGGGTCGCTGAACTGCCGGGCTTCGCCTGGTCCGGCTGGCTGGTCGGAGTGGGGGTCGCCGCGCTCGCGACGCTCGCCGTCGGGTTGCTGCGGATGGTGTATCTGGCCGCCACCAAGCGCGACACGGCCCGCTACCTCGGCGTGCTCTGCGATCTGGCCCTGTTCTGGCCGCGCGAGGCGCATCCCGTGGTGCCACCGTGCTACGCGCTGAAGGTAATCCCCGAACTCGCCGCCCGCGCAACCGTGCACCTCGCCGACCCGAACACCCGCGTGGTGCTCGTCGGGCACAGCCAGGGCAGCCTGCTCGCGGCCGTCGCGACCGCCCGGCTGCTGGAGTCGCTGCCCGAGGCCGACCGCGAACGGGTCGGGCTGGTGACCGCGGGCTCCCAGCTCCAGTGGGCTTACCCGCGCGCGTTCCCCGGCGTGGTGCCGCACGCGTCGCTACGCGACCTCGCCCGCGCGCTCGGCGGTCGCTGGCGCTCGCTGTGCCGCGGCACCGACCCGATCGGCGGCGCGGTGACCACCTGGAACCGGCAGGTATACGACGGCATGCTGATCGGGGTCGGGCTCCGGGCCGACGGCACCGAGGGGCCGCTGCCAGCCGCCACTCGCGGACCGACCGGCGCCCTGGTGCTCGGTGGCGACCACTGGCTCCCGGACCCGCAGCGCGGCCCGTTCTCCTGCCGCCGCTGGGTTCCCGGCGTGCTCGGGCACGCCGACTACAGCGGCGACCCGGAATGGGACCGCGCCGTCGCGATGGCCGCAGGCCTGGAAACCCCGGTCCGCGGGGCCGCGCTGCCGCTGCGACCGCAGACCCCGACCCCGGCACAGACCCCGGCCACGACACAGGCCCCGGCGATCACGCCGAAGGCACCTCACCTGATGGCGCAGGGCGGTGACGGCGGGTCCCTCGGCGAGACCGTCGAGGAATTGGCCCGCAAACCGGTCGACGACGAGGAGACGGAGACGGCTCGGGTCGACGAGCGGGAGCGGGCCACCGCAGCGGTGCCGCGGCAGCAGGATGCGAAGCCCCGACCGGAGCCGTCGGTGCTACCGGAGATCACCGAACCCCGCGGCCGCACCGCCCCGTGGGAACGCGGCATGCCGCTGCGCTCCTCCGATCGCTGAGCGGCGTCGGGCGGCCGACCACCGGACGTCGGGGGTCCGAGGGGCCACCACGACAGCACACCACGCTCCATGCCTGGCGGAGGGCCGCCTCCGCCAGGCATGGACCAACTCGGCGGCGGTCCACCCGAAGACCTCGCATCACGCACGAAGTCGGCGCACGCGAAGCAGCCATCAGGGCCTCCTGCGCCGCTCCGCCACCCAGATCCCTCCGCTCTGCTGGACGAGCGCGCGGCGGGGTGAACGTTCCTAGTCACAGCTGATTTCGATGTCATGCATCCCATAATCCAGGCCCGAGTCCGGGAGATCATCACTCAGCCAGGTGAACATTTGTTCGAATGAGGATGCAAAAAGCGGCGCCGCCCTCATGAGGCGGCGCCGCTTCGATCGATCAGCGCGTCACCGGACTACTCGGTCGACTCCACGTCGCGGGGCACTGCGCCACCTGCGGCCACCTCGTCGGCCTGGCGCTGGCCCAGCCGCGAGTGGGTGCGGCCGTACAGGAAGTAGACCACCACGCCGACGGCCATCCAGACCACGAACCGGACCCAGGTCAGCGCGGTCAGGTTCAGCATCAGCCAGATGCAGGCGATGATCGCCAGGATCGGCACGAACGGCACCAGCGGGGTGCGGAAGCCGCGCGGCAGGTCGGGCCGGGTCCTGCGGAGCACGATCACGCCGAGCGAGACGAGCACGAAGGCGAACAGCGTGCCGACGTTGACCATCTCTTCCAGCTTGTCCGCCGGGAAGAAGCCGGACGCGACGACCACGACCGCACCGACCAGCACGGTCGCCCGGACCGGGGTGCCCGTCTTCGGGTCGGTCTTGGCCAGGCCGCGCGGCACCAGGCCGTCGCGGGACATCGCGAACAGCACGCGGGTCTGCCCCAGCAGCAGCACCATGACGACCGTGGTCAGACCGGCCAGGGCGCCGACCGAGATGATCGCCGCCGCCCAGTTGATGCCGTGCTGGGCGAACGCCGTGGCCAGCGTGGCACGGGTGCCGTCCTCGGCGGTGGCCAGGTCGGAGTAGGGCACCATGCCGGTGACCACCATCGCGACCGCGACGTAGAGCACGGTGACGATCGCCAGGCTGCCGAGGATGCCACGCGGCGCCATCTTCTGCGGGTTGCGAGTCTCCTCAGCAGTGGTGGCCACGATGTCGAAGCCGATGAAGGCGAAGAACACCAGCGAGGCCGCGGCCAGCAGGCCGAAGACACCGTAGGTGCTGGTCTCGCCGCCGAGGATCAACGACAGCAGGGACTGCTCCAGCTTCGGGCTGTCCTCGGCGGCGGCCTGCGCCGGCGGGATGAACGGGCTGTAGTTCGACGCGTTGACGTAGGCCAGGCCGACCACGATGACCAGCAGCACCACGGCCACCTTGATCAGCGTGATGACCAGGCTGACGCGGGCCGACAGCTTCGTGCCGAGGGCCAGCAGGGTGCACAGCACCACCGTGAGCAGCACGGCGCCCCAGTCGAACTGCAGCGGCCCGAGCGGCAGCACCGTGGGCACCTCGAGGCCGATCAGCTTGAGCACCTGCTCCAGGTAGATCGACCAGCCCTTGGCCACCGCGGCCGCCGCGACGGCGAACTCCAGGATCAGGTCCCAGCCGATGATCCAGGCGATGAACTCGCCGAACGTGGCGTAGGAGTACGTGTACGCGCTGCCCGCGACCGGAACGGTGGAAGCGAACTCGGCGTAGCACAGCGCCGCCAACCCGCAGGCGATCGCCGCGAGCACGAACGCGAGTGACACCGAAGGACCAGTGACATCGCCTGCCGTTCTCGCGGCGAGGGTGAAGATGCCGGCACCGATGACCACGGACACGCCGAAGACGATCAGGTCCCAGGTGCCGAGGTTCTTTCGTAGCTTGGTGTCCGGTTCGTCGGTATCCAGAATGGATTGTTCGACCGACTTGGTTCGCCACAGCCCAGTGCCTGGCACTGTCGCCTCCCTCAGTAATCCCAAATTGTGGATCGCACCTTAACCCCGGAATCTCTCGATCGGTACTCGCTGACTTGAGTCCGGCACCCGATTCGTTAACGCTTCGTGATGCGCCCCCATCATGCAGATGGGGGTCACCCGGTCGTAGCCCGGCCCCGTTCCAAGTCCGGTTCGAGGTAGATGAGGCGCGCCGCGGGCACCTTCGCCCTGATCCGCTCCTCGGCGCCGTCGATCTCGGCGGCCACCTCCCGCACCGACAACGATGGGGCGAGGCCGATCTTGGCGGCGATCAGCAGCTCGTCCGGACCGAGGTACTGGGTGCGGATGTGGATGACCTTCTCGACGCGCTCGGACTCGAGCTGCGCCACGATCTCGTCGAGCACGTCGCGGGCGGCGCCCTCGCCGATGAGCAGGCTCTTCGTCTCGACGATCAGCACGATCGCGATCGCCCCCAGCAGGAGGCCGATGCACACGGTGCCGATGCCGTCCCACACCGGGTTGCCGGTCAGCACTGTGAGCCCGACGCCGCCGAGCGCGAGCACCAGGCCGATCAGCGCGCCGACGTCCTCCAGCAGCACCACCGGTAGCTCCGGGGTCTTGGCCTCCCGGATGAACTGCCACCAGGACAGCCCGCCCTTGAGCGGCTTCGATTCCTTGATCGCCGTGATGAAGCTGAAGGACTCCAGGCCGATCGCGATCAGCAGGATGACCACCGCCACCCACGCCGACTCCAGCGGCTCGGGGTGCTGGACCTTGTGGGTGCCCTCGTAGAGCGCGAACACCGAGCCCAGGCTGAACAGCAGCAGCGCGACGACGAAGGAGTAGAAGTAGCGGTCCCGGCCGTACCCGAAGGGGTGCTCCTCGGTTGGTTTGCGCCGCGAGGTCTTCTGCCCCAGCAGCAGCAGGCCCTGGTTCGAGGTGTCGGCGAGCGAGTGCACCGATTCCGCCAGCATCGACGAGGACCCGGTGAACAGGAACCCGCCGAACTTGGCGACGGCGATGCCTGCGTTGGCGGCCAGCGCGGCCACGATGGCCTTGGTCCCGCCTCCTGCTGACACGATGTTTCTCCCGATTCGGTATGCGAAAGCGGCCGGTGGCCGGCCCGATGACGGAAGAAATCTACCCGCTGGTTCCCGCGCGGGGGATAGAGTCCGCGGAAACGCGGGGTTTCAGAACGTGCCCGCAGCGGCGCGGAAGACTTGGGCGTTGCCGTCCGCGTCGAGCTCGAGGGGGTGCACCTGCACGGCGGGGTCGGACGCCGCCAGCCACACCGAGTGGCCGCGTTCCAGCACCAGTTCGCGCGGCAACGACCCGTTGCCGCCGTGCGCGCCGCTGGTCAGCCGGACGCTTCCCCTGGTGCAAAGCAGGATCTGCGGGCCAGCGGAATCCAGCAGGACCGCGCCGGATTCGGCCGACGTCCAGTCCAATCTGGACAGCTCGAACTCGGCGGCCGGGGTCTGGTAGGCGGTCAGGTTGGCGTCCAGCGACTCGCCCTTGAGCACCCGCATGTTGCCGCAGGCGAAGTCCAGCACCCGCAGCAGCTCCGGGACGTCGACGTGCTTGGGCGTCAGGCCGCAGCGCAGGATGTTGTCGGAGTTGGCCAGGATCTCGATGCCGGTGCCGTGCAGGTAGGCGTGCAGGTTCCCCGCGGGCAGGAAGATCGCCTCGCCCGGCTGGAGCACGAGCCGGTTCAGCAGCAGGCTGGCCAGCACCCCGGCATCGTTTGGGTAGGCCTCGCCGAGTTCGAGCACCGTCCGGCATTCGAGGGCGAATTCGCCACGGCCGCGCACGTGCGCCACGCAGGCGTCCAACAGGTCCGGCAGCACTTCCCGCAGGTAGTGCTCGGGGAGCGTGATCCAGGTCGTGAACAGGGCGCGCAGCCCGTCGGCATCGGGTTGCGCGGCGAGCAGCTCGCGGTGGGCGCGCAGGCTGGGGACGGCCAGTTCGTCCAGCAGCTGCACGGTGCGTTGCGCGTCGCGGAACCCGGCTAGTGCGTGGAACTCGGTCAACGCGCAAATCAGCTCGGGTTTCGCGGTGGGGTCCGGGTAATTGCGGTTGGGGGCGTTGCGGGCGATGCCCGCTTCTTCTTCCCGGTGGAAACCCTCTGCGGCCTGCGCCGCCGACGGGTGCGCCTGCAGGCTCAGCGGCTCGTCGGCCGCGAGCACCTTGAGCAGGAACGGCAACCGGCCGCCCCATCGGTCCACGCACTCCGGGCCCAGGTGGTGCGCAGGGTCGCTGTCCAGCAGGGACAGCAGCGACACCTCTTCCCCGTCGGACCGGACCACCCGCGACGGGTCTCCCGGGTGGGCGCCCATCCACAGCTCCGCTTCGGGGTGCGGTGTCGGGACAGGCCGACCGAGCAGATCAGCAATAGTGGTACGCGAGCCCCACGCATAGGGGCGCACCGCGTTCCGCAGTAGCTCCACAGTCGTTTCTCGCTTCCTCGTCCTCGCGTCTGCCCGTGCTCGACGCCCAGCACAGCACACCGCGCCGGACCGGCGGGCGGCATCGGGACATCCCCTGAACTTTCCCTCAGTGCATCGCCAACGCCGGCCAGCCGGGCCCGTTCAGGGTTCCGGCGGCCAACCCCAGGTAAACGGCGGCCAGGTCGAATCGGGCGGCCAGCGCCGCGGACCGCAGCACGGCGTCGTCGCTCACCGACTCGCCGGGCGTGACGAGGTCCGCGCTGGGCAAGTCGCGCACAGCGCCTCGTTCGATGGCCTCCCCGCGTGCGTCGTGCCGCAAGCTGACCAGGAACACGCGCAGCAGAGCACCTGGGGCGTCCTCGGGGTCGGCGAACAGGTCCGCCTCGGATCCGACCGCCGCAGCGGCTCGGTGCAGCGCCCGCTCGGTGACCGCCTGCGGGTAGTCGGCGACGCCGCAGGGCACTCCTGCGTGGCAGCCGAGTGCGAACGCGCCGTGCGCGGCGACTGCTGTGGACACCGGGTCGAGGCCCCAGAGCAGCGGGGTGCGGTCGGCCAGGCGCAACGCCAGCGATTTCGCGGGGTTGATCAACGACTCGTGGCTCGGGTGCGCGCGTTCGGCTTCCCGGTCGAGCACGTCGGCCAGGTGTCCGGCGTCGAAGCGCAGCAGCCCGAGGGCGCCGAGCGTGCTGAGCCCGGCCGCGAAGACATGTGCGAACGACAGCGCCGGCGGCACCGGGATGCGCGGCGGGAGCACCTTCGCGCGGCCCGCACCAGCGGCGGCGACCGGGCCGTCCGCCGGGACCGCGAGCACGACCGTCGCGCCGCGGCGGCAGGCCACCGAGACCGATTCGGCCAGCACCGCGTCGCCGACGTCGTCGGTGTGCGCGAAGACGACGTCCAACGCGCCGACCCATGCCGGGACGGCTTCGGCGATCACCATCGGCACCGGGCACCGCGGCCCGGCGAGGGCGACCAGCAGGCTGCAGACGGCCGGCCCCACGCCCGGCCGCGCCAACAGCACCACGGCGCGCGGGCGACCGTCGGCGAGGTCGTCCAGCCCCGCCTCGCCCGCGCTCTCCAGCGCGGCTCGGACCTGCGCTCCGGAGAGGGCGGCGAGCCGCAGCAGGCCCCCGGAGTCCACGTCGGCCAGCCTGGCCGGATCGTCGAAGAGACTGTCGTCCAGCACGAACGTCACCCCTCCCCGGCAGCGACCGGGGCCGGGCCCCCGACGGCCTCTTCCAGCAGCAGCACCGGAATCCCGTCCCGGACGGGGAACCCGCGGCCGCAGGAGGTGCAGGTCAGGTAGTCGGCCTGCGCGTCCTCCCCCAGCCCCGGCCGCAGCGACGCGTGCTCAGGGCACGGGCAAGCCAGGATCTCCAACAGCTGCGGTTGCAGGTCAACGGCCACTTTTCCTCCCAAACTCACCCGCACCGACCGCGCGGGCACGCACTCCGACCGCAAGGACGTCATCCGCGGACGATCGCCAGCACCTCATCGCGCAGCGCGGTCATCGTGTCAGTGTCCCTCGCCTCGACGTTGAGCCGGAGCAGCGGTTCGGTGTTGGACGGGCGCAAGTTGAACCACGAGCCGTCCGACAGCTCCACGGTAAGCCCGTCGAGCTCGTCCACACGAGCGCCATTGCGGTCACCGAAGGCCGCTGCCACGGCGCGCATCCGGCCCTGCTGGTCGTCGACCGTGGAGTTGATCTCGCCGGAGGCGGCGTACCGCGAGTAGGCGGCCATCAGCTCCGACAGCGGCTTGTCCTGGCCGCCGAGCGCGGCGAGCACGTGCAGCGCGGCGAGCATGCCGGAGTCGGCGCGCCAGAAGTCGCGGAAGTAGTAGTGGGCGGAGTGCTCCCCACCGAAGATCGCCCCGGTCTCGGCCATCGTCTGCTTGATGAACGAGTGCCCGACGCGGGTCCGCACCGGCTTGCCGCCGTGCTCGGCGACGATCTCGGGCACGACCTTGGAGGTGATCAGGTTGTGGATGATTGTCCCGCCGGGCTCCTTGGCCAGTTCCTGGACGGCGACCAGCGCGGTGATCGCGCTCGGCGAGACCGGTTCGGCGCGCTCGTCGACCACGAAGCAGCGGTCGGCGTCGCCGTCGAAGGCCAGCCCGGCGTCGGCGCCGACCTCGCGGACCTTGGCCTGCAGGTCGACCAGGTTCGCCGGGTCCAGCGGGTTGGCCTCGTGGTTGGGGAAGGTTCCGTCCAGCTCGAAGTACATCGGCACGAGCTCGATCGGCAGGCCGTCGAAGACGGTCGGGACCGTGTGCCCGCCCATCCCGTTGCCGGCGTCCACCACGACCTTCAGCGGGCGGATACCGCTGATGTCGACGAGTTCGCGCAGGAAGGCGGCGTATTCGTCGACCAGGTTCCGCTGCGTGGCGGTGCCCTTCGCGCCCAGGAACTCCGGCACGCCGTGGGCGACCAGCTCCTGGATCTCGGACAGGCCGCTGTCCTGACCGACCGGGGCGGCCCCGGCACGGCACAGCTTGATGCCGTTGTAACGGGCCGGGTTGTGGCTGGCGGTGAACATCGCGCCGGGCAGGTCCAGCCGCCCGGAGGCGAAGTACAGCATGTCGGTGCTGGCCAGGCCGATGTTGATCACGTCGACGCCCTGTCCGGTGACGCCTTCGGCGAACGCCTCGGCCAACCCCGGTGAGGATTCCCGCATGTCGTACCCGATGACCACCGCAGGGCCACCTACGAGCCGGGTGAAAGCCGCGCCGATCTCCCGCACCACGTCGGCGTCCAAGCCGTCGCCGACCACGCCCCGGATGTCGTATGCCTTGACGATCCCCGACAGGTCTCGCACGCTGCACCCTCCCCGTTCCGCGTCCGACGACGTGGTCCGAAGCCTACCGGCGATCGAGTGCCCGGTGGAGCCAGCTTGGCCCGCGCGAGCCGTTCGTCACGATCTATTCATTCGTCGATCGGATCGGGCAGCGCCCGCAGGTGTCCGCGGCGGCTCCCGCCCGGGGTGAGACCGGTCGCCTCGACCGGCCGGTCCGGGCGACCGGCCTCCCGCACCGCCTCGGCGAGCGCGGTCAGGTCGTCGTCGGAGGGCTCTGGTGGCGCGAACTCGCCTTCGTGCCGCACGACCTCCCAGCCCTTCGGCACGGTGAGCCGCAGCGCGTGCGCTTCGCACAGGTCGTAGCTGTGGGGCTCGGCGTAGGTGGCCAGGGGGCCGACGACCGCGGTGGAGTCCGCGTAGGCATAAGTGAGCGTGGCGACGGCCGGGTTGGTACACCCGGTCCGCGAGCAACGCCTCACGCTCCGCACGACACGCACGATAGCGCCCCCGCTCCGGCGTGCGGCGCAGGCACGCGGAAACCGCTCGCGATAGGCGCCGTCAGCACCTGGTTCCGGCCTGTCTGCTCTGCGCGAACAGTCCAGGTCGCAGTGGTTGTTCCGGGCTGTCGGGAGGAGGTCGAAGACCCGGCGGCCGAACGGCTTCGCGCCGCCACGTGATCCCGAGTTCTGCCTGGACAGGGCGGCCGCTGCTCCCGTCGGGGCGATCTCGCGGAGTGAGTTGGGAGACGGGCACCGAATCCCCCTGACGCTTGTCCCGACCTTGACCGCCGAAGGCGTACCCTCGGCCCGTGGTGACCGCACGTGGATCTCGGCGTCGAAGCCGCTTCCGTCGGGACCGGCGGGGCCGTGGCCTGCGCGGACCGCTGTACCCGTCCTCGGTTCCGGTGTCGCGCAGCCGCTCGCAGCGGTTCGACGCGCTGGTGCTGGAAGCCCTCGAACCGATCGAGCAGCGCTGGCACGCCGAGCTGACCCAGCTCGACGTCGCCGTCGACGAGGTGCCCGAGATCACCAGCACCACCCCGGAGAAGCTGGTCTGGGACGACGATGTGGTGGTGGACGCCAACGTGCCGCTGGCCCGGCTCGTCCCGGCGGGCGTCGACCGGCGCGGGCTGCCGACCCGTGCGCGCATCGTGCTGTACCGGCGGCCGCTGGAAGCACGGGCGCGCGACGGCATGGACATGGCGGACCTGCTGCACGACGTGCTCGTCGAGCAGGTCGCGACCTACCTCGGGCTGGACCCCGACGTCATCGAAGGCCAGTGACCAGCGCCTTCCGGCGGTGATGGGCGCCTAGGGGGCTGGTGTTTTCCGGGAAGTACCCGGCAGGTGCCTCGAACTTCGAGGCTCAGCGTGGACTGGATTCGATCGGCGACCGTCTTTCCGGCCGTCTACGGCGATCTCAGCCCTGCACGATTTGTCCGGATCGGTCTTTTGATGAAAATGAGGCCGTTCGAAACCAGTCACCTAGCGGGGCATGTTGGCGGCCTCAGCTGCCGCTCAACGCTGCTGCCAGCGCGTCCAGCGCTGCGGCGTAGGCGTGCTCGGGCGGCGTGGCGTAGCCGACGACCAGGCCGTCCATCGCAGGCATCGTGGCGCCCGGGTGACGGAAGGCGGCGAGCCCGTCGAGGGCGACGCCCAGCCGCGCCGCGGCCGCGACAGCGGAGCGCTCGGAGCCCGGCGGCATGCGGAGCACGGTGTGCAAGCCAGCAGCGACGCCGGTCGCAGAGACGTGCGGAGCACGTTCTAGGAGCTTCGCGACGAGCTGGTCGCGGCGGCGGCGGTTTCGCTGCCGCATGCGGCGGATGTGGCGGTCGTACTGCCCGGAGTCGACGAAGTCGGCGAGGGTCAGCTGGTCGAGGACGCTGGCCCAGCCCTCCCGTTCGCCCTTGACCGCGAGCACGTCGTCGACTAGGTGCTCGGGCAGGACCATCCAGCCCAGCCGGACCGCCGGCGACAGGCTCTTGCTGACCGAGCCGAGGTAGAGCACCCGGTCCGGGTCCAGGCCCTGCACCGCGCCCACCGGTTCGCGGTCGTAGCGGAACTCGCCGTCGTAGTCGTCCTCCTGGACCAGCCCGTCGCGGGACCTGGCCCAGTCGACGACCGCGGCTCTCCTCGTCGGGTGCAGCGGGCCGCCGGTCGGGAACTGGTGCGCGGGCGTCAGCAGCACCGCCCGCACCTCTTTCCGGGATGCCAGTTCCTCGACCCGGGGACCGTGTTCGTCGAGTTCGAGCGGGACGGTCCGGACCGACGCCCGGTGCAGCAGTTGGCGGTGGAAGGCGAGGCCGTAGGACTCCACCGCGAGGGGGCCGCGCTGGACACCCGGGAACAGCAGGCACAGGGCGTGCGCGAAGCCGGAGCAGATCACGATCTGGTCCGGCCGAGCCCGCACGCCGCGAGCCCGCGACAGGTAATCGGACAGCGCTCTCCGCAGCTCGGGCCTGCCCCGCGGGCCGCCTGGACCGAAGGCCTCGTTAGGCGCGACCTTGATGGCACGCCGGGCTGCGGCGAGCCAAGCGGTGCGCGGGAACGATGCGGCGTCCGGCTGGCCCTGGCGCAGGTCGTGGACCGGAGCGGTGATGCTGCGCGTCTTCTTCAACGCGCGGACCGGTGTGCGGGGCTAGGTGCGCTGCGCGACGAGGGTGCCCGAGCCCTGCCGCGCGGTCAGCCAGCCCTCGGCGACGAGCTCGGCGTAGGCGCTGGCGACCGTGTTGCGGGCGAGTCCGAGGTCTACCAGCGAGCGGTACGGCGGCAGGCGGGTGCCCGGGGCCAGCCGCCCGGATCGGATCGCCTCGCGCAGGGCGGTCATCAGCACCACCCTGCGGCTCCCCGGGCCCGAGAGGTCCAGGTGCAGGTCGCTGCCGGTCCGCTCGGCCGAATTGACCCAGGAATCTGACACGGAAATGCACTCTACGGCGGGTCGATTCTGGCCTAGCGCGATGACCATGACGAACAACGACACGAAGCGCCTCAACTTCGCGAAGTCCGCGCCGAAGGCGTTCAAGGCCCTGATCGGGTTCGACACCGCGGCACGGGAAAAACTCGACCCCGCGCTGGTCGAACTCGTCCAGATCCGCGCGTCCCAGCTCAACGGCTGCGCGTACTGCCTGCACATGCACACCTCCGACGCCCGCAAGGCCGGGGAGAGCGAGGAGCGGCTGCACATGGTGCAGGTGTGGCGGGAGGCCTCGAACTTCTTCACCGAGCCGGAGCTGGCGGCGTTGGGGCTGACCGAGGCCGTCACGCTGGTGTCCGGGGGCGGCGTGCCGGACGAGGTCTACGCCCGCGCCGCGGAGCACTTCACCGAGCCGGAGCTGGCCCAGCTGCTCGCGCTGATCTGCACCATCAACACCTGGAACCGAATCGCGCTGAGCACGGCCAAGATCCCGGGCACCGACGAGCGCGCCGCCGTCTGACACGAGCCGAAACCTCCGGGCAGCAGGCGGAATCGGAGCGGGCGCTGCCACATCAGAACGCCGAGTTCAGGCGAAAACGGGAATCCTCCGCGCGTCAGGTTTTTCCGGATCGAGTCCGGCGGCGTTCGGGGAGCGCCGCGATGAGGGTGAACAGGATGAACGCCAACTGCAGGCCCAGCAGCGCCGTGCGGGGGGTCCCGGCGTAGCCGACCTGGACTTCGGCCGCGTTCTCCGGCAGCGGGATTGCCACCTGGTGGCCCCAGGCGGTGGCCAGCGGGAACGGCCGACCGTCGATCCGGGCGTACCAGCCGGGCTCGTTCTCCGCGCCGAGGACCAGCGCCCGACCGGCACCGCCCTCGGACACCCGGACCGTGAACAGCGGCAGCTCGGCGGCGACCGGCAACGGCCTCGCCTCTGGTGTCGGGGCAGGCTCGGTTCGCGCCTGCCGCGCGAGGTCCGGCCCGAGCAGCTCCACCTGGCTGCTCGGCACCTGCAACTGCAGCACGCGCCGTCCGTCGGGCAGCCGCTCGTGCTCGGTGGCCAGGCCTCCGGAGAGCTCCGGGATCCGGGAGTCGGCCGGAACCGCGATGAACCCGGTGCCGCGAGCCGCCGTGGCCGCGAGCGCGCCGCGCACCCGCGCGGCGTTGTGGGACTGCAGGTCGTCGTCGACCTGGCGGAGCCAGTCGACGGCCGTGCCGACCGACGCGAGGTCGTCGTCGCCGAAGCGGGGCTCAGTGCCGTCCACGAGCCGTGCGGGTTGCGGCCCGGGATCGAGGATCAGCAGCGAACCTGGCAGATCCGCGGTGGTGTTCTGCTGAACGCGCAGCGGCCCCCCGATCGTGGCGAACGCGGCGCTGATCGCCAGGCCAAGCAGGCCGATGGCCAGCACCGGCAGCAGGATCTTGGCTGGCACGCGCGGCTTCCGGGCCACCAGCACGATCCAGCCGCACCCGGCCGCGACGATCACCAGCGGTCCACCGGTCCAGCCGGTCGTGCTCACACCGCCGATGATCGGTTGAGCGGGGACATTGTCCACCAAAGCCGCCAGCGCCCAACCGAAGATCGCGACGGCCGCGCCCGGCAGCATCCGCGGGGACCAGGCCGTGACCAGCGCGACGACCGCAGCGAGGACGAACAACGCGCCGACCAGGCTCGTCGGTGATCCGTCCGGGCTCAACGCCAACAGCCAGGCCCCGGCCGGATCTTCGGTGACCCGCGCACCGATCCCGTGCAACGCCATCTTCGGGTTGCCCAGCAGGACGGAAGGCCACGGCAGCAGGCACGCGACGGACAACAGCGCCACCGCCATCAGCCCGGCCAGCCGGCGTCGATCACGCTGCCCTTCGCTGGGCAACACGACGAAAGCTAGCATGGCGAACACGACCAACGCGATGTGCAGCAGCGGCGCGAACGCACCCAACGCCGCGAGGCCCAATGCGGTCAGGCACGCCGTCCCCAACCAATGCCCCTCGGACCGCCCGACCACCGAGGCGATCCCGGCCAGCAGCAACGGCACCAGGATGTGCGCGACCACCACGTCCAAACGCCCTTGCCCAGCGGAAAGCGACGCCGCGGGCAGCAAGGCGTAAGCACCGGCGGCGAGGGCTCGCCGCAGTCGAGACACCGGAAGCGCACGTGTCGCCAGGTAAGCGCTCAACCCCGCGAGCGGAGCACCGAACAGCAGCAGGATCGACACCACTACCGACGGTCCACCTAGGACGGTGCCGAACAACGCGAGCACCAGCAACGACGGGGACGCTGGCGCGCCGGTGCCGCCGTTGACCGGATGCCAGGCCGCCAGGTAGTCGCGCCACGTCGTCGCCAGATCTGCCACCGGCAGCAGCCTGCCGCCTTGCAGGCCGGCCCCGAACCGGTCCGCGAGCAATCCATTGGTGAACAAGGCGAATACCGCCAGCAGGACCGCGAGCACCACGGGCGGCGTCAACAACAGCTCGCGCAGCACCCGCCAGCGGTCGACCGGAACGACCAGCAGATCCGGCCGCGCCGCGTCCCGCTTCAACGGCGACGGCTTCGGCGCCCCTGTCTCCGGCACTGGCACCACGACCAGCCCCGACCGACCTGGCTTCGCCATCTGCGGCGGCGCTTCTGGAACGGCCTTGATCCGCCAGCCTTCCGGTTCCCGCCCCAAGGCCAGATCCCGCCGCACCCGCTCACGGACCAAACCCTCGAACCCGGCGCGCGCCCAATTCCGAAGCCGCGCCAACCGACTCGTGAACAGGCCGCGGACGCCGTGCCGGACGGAGATCGTCGCGGCGCGCGCAGCCCTTCCTGCCAGCAGGTTCAGCCGCCCGCCGAGCAATCCGCGCAACACCGCGAGCTCGGCGCCCGACTCGCTCCACCGCCGCAGAGCCGCGAAACCGCACATCCGCAACAACGTCAGGAGGAACAGTCGCGGCAGGCCGAGCAAGTACGCCCCCATCGGAGCGTTGACCAGGAACGTGCGGACCTGGTCGGCGCGCTCCCCGGCCCGGGGACTGCGCCTCGCGACCGCACGCCGCATCCGCGCGGCGGGAGCCCACCGGACGCCGTGCCCGTCCAGGTTGATCCGCCAACCCAGGTCGATGTCCACGTTGTCGGCGAGATCGAGGTCGAAACCGTTGAGCTGCTCGAAGACATCGCGCCGCACCAGCGCACCGGCCGTCGCCACTGCCAGAGCACCAGACGCCGGTGGCGCGCCGCCGACCAGCTCGGGGTCCAGTTCGGACCGTCCGATGCCGGTCTGCCGATGCCCGGACGCATCGGTGCTCAGGCCCGCATCCACCACCAGCCGGGGATCCGCCCAGTCCAACCCGAGCGGGCCGAGCAGCGCGGCGGACGAATCTTCCCCGGCAGCGTGCAGCAAATGCTCCAGGCACTCAGGCTCGGGTGCGGAATCGTCGTGCAACAGCCACAACCAGCGCCCCGGATCGGCCCACCTCTTCGTCGCGTGCGCCAACGCTTCCGCGACGGCGGCGCCGAACCGGGTTTCGCGCGGCATCGTGAGCACGTCGTCGACGACGCGATCCGTGCGCGCTCGCGCGAGCAGTTCCGGGGTGCGGTCGTTCGAGCCGGTGTCGACGGCCACCACGTGCCGCGGTCGTTCCGTCAGGTCGCCCAGCGCCGCGAAGACCTCCGGCAGCCACGTCTCCCCGTCGTGACAGACCAACACCGCCAGCACCGGCGCGACCAAAATGCCCTCCCGCTAACTGATCCACTACCGCGCAACGGTAATGCACCAGGAGCGGAAGAAACCCCCCGAATGAAACAGCGTTCACGGGGTGGGCTTTCGCTGGTGGTCGCAGCGGAACCGCGGCCGGTGAGGCCCGACCGGTCAGACCGCGCTGCGCTTGAGCTTCCGGCGTTCCCTTTCGGACAGTCCGCCCCAGATGCCGAAGCGCTCGTCGTGCTGCAGCGCGTACTCCAGGCATTCGGAGCGAACTTCGCAGCCCGCGCAGATGCGCTTTGCCTCCCGGGTCGAGCCGCCCTTCTCCGGGAAGAACGCCTCCGGATCGGTTTGCGCGCACAACGCGCGCTCCTGCCATTCCTGTTCTTCGTCCGTCGCCTCGAACAGCTCGGCCAGGACGTCGAGTTCCACCGCGGTGGCGTCCCCACGCTCCGCGAGGCGGCCATCTCCTGATTCCCACATCGTTGGTCCCCCGATTTCTCCCGTTCCCACCGGCCCTCCCCAGGGCCGGAACAGGACGCACTCCTGCTCGCAGGTCGCCGGTCCCCGCTGCGGGGACTCCGCGCTTCGACGGCGGCGGTGCCGTCGCCGATCGGCCGCGCCGCCTGCCTCTCACCGCCGGCGGCGCCTCGATCGACCGGTACCCGACCGGGTCTCCCGTACCCGATCGGCCGCCGCCACAACGATCCAACCGGCTTCCACCCGAGAAACGATCATTTCAGCGACGAATGACACTGCTGTGATTACACCCGTGTAGCTCCTTGCGGTCAAGCGGAGACCTTCCGTAGAGGGACATCCCTCTCCGCCTCGGGGATGAGCTCATTCGGCGCATCGCCGGTACTCCTTGTGCAGCACCGCCAGGCCCCCATGATCATGAATACCACCCGGACATCATCTTCGCCGGGGCACAAGCCCGGACGGCCACCGAGTCGTTCGTGGACACTGGAGGGCGTGACCAAATCCGCTCTGCGCGTAAGCCCCCTGTTCCTCGGCCTCGTCGGCTTGACCGTGCTCGGCGGCGTGCTCGCCACGCTGGAGAACAACGCCGCCCAGGTCGGCGGCGTGGTGCTGATCGTGCTCGGCGGCTGGGCGACCTCGTTGTGCCTGCACGAATTCGGCCACGCGATCACCGCATTCCGCGGCGGCGACTGGTCGGTGCGCGCGAAGGGCTACCTGACGCTGGACCCCCGGCGCTACACCGACCCGGTCCTGAGCATCGTGCTGCCGCTGCTGTTCGTGGCCCTCGGCGGCATTCCGCTGCCGGGCGGCGCGGTGTGGATCAACCACCACGCGCTGCGGTCCCGGCGCACCGAGTCGATGGTGTCGCTGGCCGGGCCGCTGACGAACCTGGTGCTGGGCCTGCTGATCTCGATCGCCGTGGCCGTCGTGCCGACGATGCCGACCGCCTTGTCGGCGGGCCTGTCCTACCTGGCCTTCCTGCAGGTGATCGCGTTCGTGCTGAACATCCTGCCGATCCCCGGCCTGGACGGGTACGGCGCAATCGAGCCGTGGCTGTCCGGTCCGGCCCGCCGGTTCGGCGAGAAGGCGCGGCCGTGGGCGCCGCTGGTGCTGTTCCTGCTGCTGATCGGGGTGCCGTTCGTCGGCAGGGCGTTCTTCGGGCTCGCCTACTTCGTGTTCGGCCTCGCCGGCGGCGACGCGCTCCAGGCCCTCTTGGGCCAAGGGATGTTCCGCAGCATCTTCGGTTTCCTGTGATCGTCCGCCCAACCGGCCGTGAGCGCTTTCGGGTGCCGTAGAGCCCAAAAGCACTCACGGCCCGTCCAACCATCGGCGTCGGAGAGCTGCGATCAGCAACATGTCGCGCAGTGACCTCGGAGACATCGAGGTTCTCGCCCTCGGGTTCGGCGGGCGTGCGAGGATCGGGGCCGTGAAGGTCGTAGTTCTGGTCGGCGGCGTCGGCGGCGCGCGGTTCCTGCTCGGGGTCAAAGCGGCGTTGGGCTTGCCCGCGATCGGCGAACCGCAGCAGGAGTCCGAGCACGAAGTCACCGCGGTGGTCAACGTGGGCGACGACGCGTGGATGCACGGGCTGCGAGTCTGCCCGGACCTCGACACCTGCATGTACACCCTCGGCGACGGCATCGACACCGAGAAGGGCTGGGGCCGGGTCGACGAAACCTGGTCGGTCAAGGAGGAGCTGGCGGCCTACGGCGCCGAGCCGACCTGGTTCGGGCTCGGCGACCGCGACATCGCCACCCACCTGGTGCGGTCCCGGATGTTGCGCGCGGGCTACTCGCTGTCGGCGGTGACCGAGGCGCTGTGCGACCGCTGGCGGCCCGGGGTCCGGTTGCTGCCGGTCACCGACGAGCGGGTCGAGACGCACGTCGCGATCGACGCCCCCGAGCACGGCGACCAGCGGGCGGTGCACTTCCAGGAGTGGTGGGTTCGCTACCGCGCGGAGCCGAAAGCGCACGCGATCGTGCCGGTGGGAGCGGACGAGGCGAGGCCGACGCCGGCCGTGCTGGACGCGATCGCGCAGGCGGACGTCGTGCTGCTGGCGCCGTCGAACCCGGTGGTCAGCATCGGAACGCTGCTCGCGGTGCCGGGCTTCCGCACCGCGCTGCGGGAGACCTCCGCGCCGGTGGTGGGGCTGTCGCCGATCATCGCCGGTCGGCCGCTGCGGGGCATGGCGGACGCGTGCCTGACCGCGATCGGGGTGGACAGCTCCGCCGAGGCGGTCGGTCGGCACTACGGCTCCCGGCAGGACGACAAGGGCATCCTGGACGGCTGGTTGGTGCACACCGGCGACGAGGCCGACGTCCCCGGAGTGCGGGTTCGCGCGGTGCCGCTGTTGATGTCCGATGTGGACGCCACCGCCGCGATGGCGCAGGCGGCATTCGACCTTGCCCGGGAGGGGCGATGAAGGATCACGCGGCCGCAGGTGGGTTGCAGCTGTTCGCGGTGGGCGGGCTGCCGGAGTTCGGACCGGGCGACGACCTGGCCGCGTCGATCGCGGCCGCCGCGCCCTGGCTCAGCGACGGCGACGTCGTGGTGGTCACCAGCAAGGTGGTGTCGAAGGTCGAGGGCCGGATGGTGTCCACGCCCCGCGACCCGGAACTGCGCGACAAGCTGCGCCGCGAGCTGGTGCTGGCCGAAGCCACCCGCGTGCTGGCGCGCCGCGAGCGGTTCATAATCACCCAGAACAAGCTCGGCATCGTGCAGGCGGCCTCGGGCGTCGACGCCTCGAACGTCGCGCTGGACCAGATCGCGCTGCTGCCGGACGACCCGGATGCGTCCGCGCGCAAGCTGCGGGCCGGGCTCGCCGAGCGCCTCGGCGTGCAGGTCGCGGTCGTGGTGACCGACACGATGGGCCGCGCCTGGCGGGTCGGGCAGACCGATGTGGCGATCGGCGCCGCCGGTCTGCGCGTGCTGCACCGCTACGCGGGCGCCACCGATTCGCAGGGCAACGAGCTGGCGGTTACCGAGGTCGCGGTGGCCGACGAGATCGCCGGGGCGGCCGACCTGGTCAAGGGCAAGCTGGGGGCGGTCCCGGTCGCCGTGGTGCGCGGGATGACCACCACCGACGACGGGTCGAGCGCCCGCGACCTGGTGCGTCCCGTCGAAGAAGACCTGTTCCGGATGGGCACGGCGGAAGCGCTGGCGCAGGGTCGCCGCGAGGCGGTGCTGCTGCGCCGCTCGGTGCGTTCGTTCGCCGACACCCCCGTGGACGCCGACGCGATGCGCCGCGCCGTCGGTGCCGCGCTGACCGCGCCCGCGCCGCATCACACCCGCCCGGTCCGGTTCGTCTGGCTGCGCGATCGTCCACTTCGGACGAAACTGCTCGACGCGATGCGCACCGCCTGGCTGGAAGACCTGCGCGCCGACGGCCTCTCCGAGGAGGCGGCGCAGCGCCGGGTCGGGCGCGGCGAGCTGCTCTACGCGGTGCCAGAGCTGGTGCTGCCGTTCCTGGTCCGCGAGGGCTCGCACGACTACCCCGACCCGAAGCGCACCGAGGCGGAACGGCAGATGTTCACCGTCGCCGGCGGCGCGGCGGTGCAGGGCTTGCTGGTCGCGCTGGCGGCCGAGGAGCTCGGGTCGTGCTGGGTGTCCTCGACGCTGTTCTGCCCGGAAGTCGTGCTGGCCTCGCTCGACCTGCCCGAATCTTGGGAGCCGTTGGGCGCGGTGGCGGTGGGCCACGCCGCGGAGCCCGTCGCCGGCCCCCGGGAGCCGCGGGATCTCGACGACGGATTGGTGGAGCTTTGAGCAGACTTCACACGGACGCGCTGCGCGTGCTCGACGAGTGGCGAGCGGACGATCCGCAGCAGGAGGCGCTGCGCCACTCCTTCCTGACCTTGCTGGACGCCCGCCAGGACGCCTGCCTGCGGGCGTGCGAGCCGGGCCACGTGACGGCGTCGGCCGTGCTGCTCGACGCCACGGGCGAGAACGTGCTGCTCACGCTGCACCCCCGGGTGGGCAGGTGGTTGCAGCTCGGCGGCCACTGCGAGCCAGCGGACACGTCGCTGGCGGGTGCCGCGTTGCGCGAGGCGACCGAGGAGTCCGGTGTGGACGGTCTGGTCGTGGAACCGGAGCCGGTGCACCTGGACGTGCACCCGATCACCTGCTCACTGGGCAAGCCGACCCGCCACTTCGACGTGCGCTTTATCGTGCGAGCCCCGGAAGGCGCGGAGCCGGCCCGCAGCGAAGAGTCCCTCGACCTCCGCTGGTGGCCGGTGAACGCGCTCCCCGAAGACACCGACCTCGGCCCCCTGATCACCGCGGCCCGAGCCCGCGGGTAGTCGACGACGGCACCGAGTGCCCGGGTAACGGCCACGAGCAATTCCGGGTTGCGGTCGCGAGGCCGCTAGGTGGTCATACGTGGCGAAATGCCGGACTCATGACGCTCCTCACCGGTCTTGGAGCGGGGCGCTTCCCCGAGCTCCCGCGGACGTCGTCGCGGCGGTCGCCGCAATTTCAATGGAAATCGGGCCTACGATTTCCATTGAAATTGCGCCCCTCCGAACGGGCGGGCCTCCGAACGGGCGGGCCTTACGACGGGCGGGCCTTACATGGTGCGGTAGTTGCGGATCGGCATTCTCGGGGCGTAGCGGGGGCGGTTGACACCGGCCGCTCCGAGGTAGCGGACCGCTCTGTGGCGCTGGCCCTCGTACGGGGCCAGGGCTTCGAGCATTCCTTCGTCGTCCACGGGGTGGCCGACCAAGGCCGTGCCGACGATCGTCGGCAGGTGGAAGTCGCCGACGCTGACCGCGTCCGGGTCGCCCCAGGCCCGTTGGGCGACTTCAGCCGCCGTCCACGGGCCGATGCCCGGCACCTTCTGCAGCAGCTCCCGGCCCTCGACTCCGCGCAGCTCGACCGCTCGCTCCAGGCGTCCGGCCACCGACGCGGCGGCGATCAGCGTGCGGCGGCGGGCTCCGTCGATGCCCGCCCGATGCCACTCCCAGTCCCGGATTCGGCGCAGCTGCACCGGATCAGGCACCACCCAGAGCTTCTCCACCGGTCCCGGGGCGTGGCTGCCGAAGCGCCAGCAGAGCTCTCGCCAGGACCGCCACGCCTCCCGGTTGGTGACCTTTTGCTCCAGCACCGCGGCGACCAGGACGTCCCAAACCCGCCCCGAAGTGCACAACCGCACTCCCCGCGATGCGCGCCGGCCGCGCTCGACGACGTCGTGCACCGCGACGAAACCGGTGTCGTCATCGGAATCCCCGAGCAGGTCCGGGACGTTGTCCAGCACGGAACGCGCGCCCTGCCCCCACGCCGTCGCGGTCACCGTTCCCGTGCCGTCCTTCTGCAGCCGCAGCGTGGTCGGGCCGGTCGGGGTCGTGGTTGCCCACCAGACCTCGCCCGACGCATCCACCCGCGTGGCCGGATCACCGCTCCCCCGGCGCAACGGTGCCAGCACCCGCGGCAGGTCCAGCGGGTACGACGGGCGCCAGGTTCGGGTCAGGGCATCGCTCATGCTGCTCCGAAAGTACGCCGTCAGTCCGCGGAGAAGCGGACGCCGCGGTCGGGCAGCTCAACGCCCGGCCACACCCGCACCCCGTTCAGCAGTTCGCAGTCCGCGCCGATCCGCGCGCCGTCGCCGATGATCGCGTCACGCAGCACGGCACCCGCACCGATCGTCGCGCCGCTGCCGATCACGCTCCGCTCGATCACGGCATTCCGCTCGATGCGAACCCCGTCGAAGAGCACGGATTCGACGACGCGCGCCCCGGGCTCCACCACGCTTCCCTTGCCGACCGCGGTCCCGCCGCAGACTTCCGCATCGGCGGCGACCTCCGCGCCGTCCAGCACCAGCGCCTCGCCGCGTTCACCGGGCAGCGCGTTCGACGGCGCCGTGCCCAGCACCAGGTCCGCCGAGCCGCGGACGAACGCCGCCGGGGTTCCCATGTCCAGCCAGTACGAGGTGTCGATGTAGCCCTGCACGGTCGCGCCCGAGGTCAGCAGCTGGGGGAAGGTCTCGCGCTCCACCGACACCGGCCGCCCCGCCGGGATCGTGTCGATCACCTCGCGGCGGAACACGTAGCAGCCCGCATTGATCTGGTCGACCGGCGGGTCCTCGGTCTTCTCCAGGAACGCGGTGACCCGCCCGTCGTCATCGGTGGGCACGCAGCCGAACCAGCGCGGGTCGGCGACCTTGACCAGGTGCATCGTCACGTCCGCCGCGGCGCCGCGGTGGGTTTCCAGCAGCTTCGCCAGGTCCACCCCGGAAAGGATGTCGCCGTTGAACACCAGCACGTCGTCGGCGGTGAGCCGGTCCGCCACGTTGCGGATCGCGCCCGCGGTGTCCAGCGGCTCCGGCTCGACGACGTACTCCAGACGCAGGCCGAACTCGGAGCCGTCGCCGAAGTGCTCGGCGAACACCTCCGCCTTGTAGGACGTGCCGAGCACCACGTGCTCGATGCCGGCCGCCCGGATCCGGGACAGCAGGTGGCTCAGGAATGGGACTCCGGCGGTGGGCAGCATCGGCTTGGGCGCCGACAGGGTCAACGGCCGCAGCCGCACGCCCCGACCACCTACCAGCACTACCGCTTCCGCCGTCGGCGGCGCGGCCGGGTCCTGCGAATCCGCAGACATCGGCGTTGATCCTCCTCTACCTGATGGACTTCAGTGACGAAAACCCATTAGGGGGAATACTCTGGCAGGAGCAACGGCATAATGAACACCGGGCCCGCCCACAGTGGCCGTGCCCACCTCGACGCCCGCCCGCGCGAACCACCGACTGCGAACGACTGAGAGGGCATCCACATGGACCCGCGTCGCCGAGCCGACGAAGCACTTGCTCGCGCGCGGGCACGTGGCGCGTTCGTCGTCACCCCCGACAATGCCACCTCGCCGATGGATGCTGCGAGCACCGTTCGCATCCCGCGCGAGGTCGTCAACCAGGCCGACTCCGCGGACACCACGCAGGTGCTCCCGCAGGGCCAGCAGCCCCAGCAGCACCCGCAGCAGCAGTCCCTGCGCCAGCGGCTCGAGCCGCAGCACGGCGGCTGGCCGACGGAGGATTACGGGCAGGGCCAGCAGCATCTGCCGCCGAACCCGTACCACACGCAGCGCGGACCGAACGAGTTCGGCCCGCTGGGTTCGCAGGCGAACCAGTACCCCCACTGAGGCTGCGCTGCGAGCGCGGGACTGCGGCGGCAACTCCCGCACGGAGGACGCCACTCGAACTCAGCGCGTCGCGATGCGCGCGCGAGCGGTCAGCGCCGCGCGAAACGCGAACCGCAGCGGGGCCCAGACCGGCCCCCGGTAGCGGTCGGCGAGGTAGCGGTAGGCGCTGCGGTGGTGTTCGACCAGCATCAGCTTCGAGGAGCCCGAGGTCGAGTGCCCGCCGATGTGCATGATCTCCGCGCTCGGCACGTAGACGTTCAGCCAGCCCTTCTTGCCCAGCCGGTCGCCGAGGTCGACGTCCTCGAAATACATGAAGTAGCGCGGGTCGAAGCCGTCGATGGAGTCGAAGGCCTCGCGGCGCAGCAGCAGGCAGGAACCCGACAGCCAGCCCGCCGGGCGCTCGGTGATCGCCGCCTCGGACTGGCGGTAGGCGCTGGACCACGGGTTCTTCGGCCAGATCTTGCCCAGCAGCGCGTGTCCGGCGCCGCGGCCGATCGACGGCAGCAGCCGGGCCGACGGGTAGACGTCGCCGTTGGGTTCCTTGATCAGCGGGCCGAACGATCCCCCGCGCGGCCAGCGCTTGGCGGCGGCCAGGAGTTCGTCGAGCGAACCGGCACTCCACTCCAGGTCGGGGTTGGCGACCACGACCCAGCCGTACTCGTCGCCGAGTTCGGCCATGCCGCGGTTGGCCGCACCGCCGTAGCCGAGGTTGCCGCCGGTGGGCACGAAGTCGACGTTCGCGCGTGCTGCGGCGGCCTGTTCCGGAACGCCGTCGGTGGAGCCGTTGTCGGCGAGGATCACCCGGACCGACCGGTCCGTCGCCTTGTCCAGGGTGTCGAGGAACCGCTCCAGGGTCTCGCCCGGGGAGTAAGTCACGGAGACAACGGCGAGTTCGTCGCCGTAGGTGCGCGCGTCGGTCACGCCACCACATTCTGCCGAACGCCGCCTACCGGACAGCCACCCGACCGGAGTTCCATGTGGAATTCATCGCCCGCACACCGGCGGAAGCCCCGTTTTGCCTGGTCAGGGCTCGTGCGCGTTTGGGGTCGCCAGGGCAGCTCTGGCCAGGGCAGCCCAAAGCACTCACGAGTCGGGGCTGCTCGTGGTCAGCGGGTGCGGGTGTGGATGTGGTGGGCTCTGGCGAAGGCCGTGCGGTGCTGGGTCGCGCAGGACGCCCAGGTGAACTCCTTCGCGCGGAGTTGGGCCGCCGTGGCCAGCGCGGCTCGGCGGGCCGGGTCGTCCAGCAGCTCCGTCAGGCCAGCCGCGATGTCGCCCGCGCCCACGCCGCAGTAGGCGACGGCGTCGCCGCCGACCTCCGGGAGGCTCAGCCGCCGCGTCGTTAGGACCGCGGCACCGCAGGCCATCGCCTCCAGCACGGGCAGGCCGAAACCCTCGCCGATGCTCGGGTAGGCGACCAGGTGGGCGCCGCCGAGGAAGCCGGCCAGCTGCTTGAACGGCAGATAACCGGCCCGGATCACCCGGATCCGGTGCGGCACCGCCTCCAGCGCCCGTTCGACGCGGGTGTCCCAGCCCGGCTGACCGGCCAGCACCAACGCCGGCGAGTCGGTGCGGCCCTGGCAGGCCAGCATGAAGCCGCGGATCAGCGCCGGCACGTTCTTGCGCGGTTCCAGTGCGCCGAGGAACGCCACGTACGGCTGGTCGTGCAGGCTCAGCCGCTCGCGCACCTCCCGGATCTCCTCCGTTGTCGGCGGGTGGAACCGGTCCGGGTCGACTCCGTGGTACATGACAGGCATGCGGGCGCGGTCCGCACGTACGGCGCGGGACAGCTCGGCCGCGGTCGCCTTGCTCGGCACGATGCACAGCGTTGCGCGGCGCAGCGCGGTGCGCGTCCACGCGCGGAAGAACCTGGCCTTGACCGGCGAGTGGACCGCCGGGTTGGTGAAGAAAGTCGCATCGTGCAGGGTGACCACCGACGCGGCCGGGTTGGCCAGCGGCGTCGTGTAGTGCGGCGAGTGCAGGACGTCGATCCCGAGCCGGCGCACCAGCAGCGGCAGGGTGGTCTGCTCCCAGGTCAGGCGGGCGGTCCGGGTGGCGACGGCTTCGGTGGCGGGCACGACTTCGGTGCGCGGCGCGCTGGTCGCGTACAGCTCCGCGTCGCGCGGTTGGCAGGCGACGGTGAGCCGGGCGCCGTCCGCGTCCAGGGCCGCCAGCAGGGAGTCGACGTACCGGCCGACGCCGCCTCGATCCGCGGGGACTGCGGTGGCGTCGATGAGAATGTGCGGCTCGCCTCTGTGCACCTGAGCAGATTACGGTGCGGATGCTCGGGCCCGTGACGAGTGGACGAAAATGTGTTCTGTCCTGCTTTGCCCAGTGCGCCAATGCTCGGGTTCCCGGCTTGCGCGAAATCAGCCGGCGATGTCGAGGTGCACGCGCCAGACTTCCAGCGCCGCCTGCTGCCAGGTGAAATCCGCGACCCGCCGGGTTCCGGCCGCGATCAGTTCGTCCCGGCGAGCGGGACCGTCGACGACGGTGCGCAAGGCTGCGGCGAGCGCGGACGGGTCGGCACGCGGGACAGTTACACCGGCTCCACCTGCGACCTCGACCAGAGCCGGCGCATCGGAATGCACGATCGGCACGCCGAGCGCCATCGCCTCGACGAGCGGGAGGCCGAAGCCTTCCGCGAGGCTCGGCGCGGCCAGCGCCGTCGCGTTCCGCAGCAGGGCGGCGAGTTCGGCGTCGGAAACCGACTCCAGCACGCGCACATGTGGCAAGCCGCACTCGGCGGCGATCCGCGGCACGTCGACGTCGCCCCATCCTCGGCGGCCGACGATCAGCAGCGGCACGTCCGGGGCGGTGGGTTCGGCCATCGCCCGCACCAGGTGTTCGTAGCCCTTGCGCGGCTCGACCGTGCCGATCGCCAGCACGTACCGCGCGGGCAACGCCAGTTCCGCGACGGTGGCAGGGTCTGGTTCGACCAGCAGGGATGGGGTGACGCCTTCGCCGATGACCTGCAGGCGAGCGTTGATCGGGATGCGCTTCGCGAGATCGTCGGCCACTGCAGCGGTCGGCGCGACCAGTGCGTCGGCGTGCCGCGCGGCGCGGCTGATCGCCCGCCGGTGCCAGGAAACTCCGCGCGGCGTCAGCGTTTCCGGATGCGTCCACGGAACCGTGTCGTGCACGGTCACCACCAGACCGCGCCCACTTTTCGCAGGTGGCGCGAGGGGCGTCATGGCGTGCACCGAGTCGCCGCCCGGCCAGAACGGGAACCCCCGCTCCCAAGCGGCGATCAGCGCGCGGCGCGGGACCGGCAGCACTCGCGGCCCGTGGACGCCGGGAACCTGGGCAGCTTCGGGATCGCCGCCGCGGCTGACAACGCTGCTCAGCTCCCACCCGCTAGGCGCGGTTTCGGCCATCGCGCGCAGCAGCTCCCGCGTATAGCGCCCGGTTCCGCCGGGAACCGGGGCGAGCAGCTGTTCGGCGATCGTGACGAGCTCGGGCACCCGCACAGCTTCCCGCACCCGCAGGCTGGGGCGACCGCCGGTTCCCGAGCTCGACGTCCAGCGCCGCCCCCACGAAGCCGCCGACCGGGCCGTTATCGCAGGTGGTCAAGGCTGTGCGAGATCGAGGACCGGGGACTGCGAGCAGCTCGGTGGCGCTGGTGCGTAACGTCTTCGGGCGTGACGGCGTCGGAACCGGTGCGCAGCACCGTGGTCGTGGTGACCTGGCGAGGGCGGGACCACATCGAGGCGTGCCTGGACGCACTGGCGGCCCAAGACCGTCCACATCGGACGCTCGTGGTCGACAACGCCTCCGACGACGGCACGGCAGACCTGGTCGCCGCCCACCCGTCGGCGCCGGAAGTGCTGCGGCTACGCCGCAACACCGGCTACGCCGGCGGAATCGCCGCCGCGCTAGACCGCATCCGCACTCCTTACGTCGCGTGGCTAAACGACGACGCTGCGCCAGCCTCCGGCTGGCTCGCGGCGCTCGAGGGCGCGCTCGACGCGGACGGCTCCGCCGCCGCAGCGTCCTCCGTGCTCCGCACGCCGGACGGCCGCGTGCAGTCCGCCGGCGTGCGCCTCACCGCCGACGGCCACGGCGCTGACGCGCCTGATGCCTCCGGCGGCGTGTTCGGCTTCTGCGGCGGCGCGGCGCTGCTGCGCACCGCGCACCTCCGTTCCGCTGGCGGCGTGCCGGCTCACTTCTTTTGCTACTACGAGGACACCGACACTGCGTGGCGGCTCCGCCTAGCCGGGCATCGGATCGTCCCGGCGCTCGACGCCGCCGCCTCGCACCTGCACGGCGCGACGACGCTGCCGGGTTCGGCATTGTTCCACCGCTGGAACGAGCGGAACCGCCTGCTCACGCTGCTTCGCTGCGCGCCCGCTGCGGTCGCGGTGCGAGAGCTCGCCCGCTTCGCGGCGATCACCTTCGCCTTGCCGTTGCGGCGCGCAATCGGGGGTCGTTCCGTTCCCGACGCAGCGAACTTCCGCGTCGCCTTGCGGCTCGGCGTACTGGCCGAGGTCGTGGTGGGCCTGCCCGCGGCGCTCCGCGCCCGGCGTCAGATCGGCCGGGCGGCCCGGGTTCCGCGGCACGAAGTCTGGGAGATGTGGGCAGGCGCTTGAATCCAGCCGCTTCCCGGCAGGCATTCACCGGTCGGTGGGTGCAGCGAACGGCCTGTCCGCCTCACTAGACGACGTCAACAGTCCGTTCGCTCCACCCAACACACCCACCCGAACCGACACACCCCGGCGTGTCGGTCGGCGGCTCGAGGTGTCGGGATGGTCGCGATTTCTCCGACACCCCGCAGGCCGTGCCGGGCGATGGTGCACGCTTTAGGACGTGGCTGAATTGTCCGACCGCAGCAACCTGCCCGTGGTGTCGGTGATCGTGGTCAACTACCGCGGCGCGGACGACACCATCACCTGCCTGCGCGCGCTCCGCGAGGATCTCGACTACCCGGCCGACCGGCTGGAGGTGATCTGCGTCGACAACGCCTCCGGTGACGGCAGCGCCGAGCAGATCCGGGCCGCCGCGCCGGAGGTGCGGCTGATCGAGTCGGACACCAACCGCGGCTTCGCCGGGGGGTGCAACCTCGCGGCGCGCAACGCCACCGGCCAGGTGCTGGCCTTCCTCAACAACGACGCCAGGCCGGACCGCGACTGGGTTCGGGCGGCCGTCGCGGTGCTGCGGTCGGAGCCGACCGTGGGCGCGGTCGCCAGCAAGGTCCTGGACTGGGAGGGTCGGCACATCGACTTCGTCGACGGCGGCCTGACCTGGTTCGGCATGGGCTACAAGCGCCACGCGGGCGAGGTCGACGACGGTTCGCACGACGCGGCGCGGGACGTCCTGTTCGGGACCGGTTCGGCGCTGTTCGTGCGGGCCGAGCTGTTCGCCGCCCTCGACGGCTTCGACGAGCGCTTCTTCATGTTCTACGAGGACGTCGACCTCGGCTGGCGGTTGAACCTGCGCGGCTGGCGCGTCCACTACGAGCCGCGCTCGCTGACGTTCCACCGCCACCACGCGTCGATGGCCGAGGTGTCCTCGGCGCGGGAGCACTACCTGCTGGAGCGCAACGCGCTGGCGGCGCTCTACAAGAACGTCTCCGACGAGACGCTGGCGAAGGCGCTGCCCGCCGCGATGGCGCTGTCCGTGCGGCGGGCCACCGCGCGCGGCGAGATCGACCCGACGCAGCTGGAGATCACCCGGCGCGGCGACCACGAGGACGACAGCCCGGTTCCGATCGACCGCTCGGCACTGGCCGGGATTCTGGCCATCGACCAATTCGTCGAGATGCTGCCGTCGCTGAAGCAGTCCCGAGAAGAGGAGCAGCAGGCGCGCGTGCGCACCGACGCGGACCTGGTGCCGCTGATGCGCAAGGCGATGGAGCCCGCCTACCCGCTGCCGCGCTACCTGGCCGCGCACGACGCCCTGGTCGAGGCGTTCGAGCTGGACGGGGTCTTCGGCCGCCCACGGAAGGTCGTGGTGATCACCGGCGACGCGGTCACCGAGCGGATGGCCGGCCCGGCGATCCGCGCGTGGCACATGGCCGAGGTTCTCTCCGCCGAGCACGAGGTCCGGTTGGTCAGCGTCAACGCGCTGGTCAGCCCGCCGGAGTCGGATTTCGCAGTGGTCGCGGCGAAACCGCGCGAGCTCGGTGCCCACGTCGACTGGGCGGACGTCGTGGTGCTGCAGGGCCACGTGCTGGAGATGGTGCCGACGCTCAAGCACGTCGGGTCCACCAAGGTCGTGGTGTGCGACGTCTACGACCCGATGCACCTGGAACTGCTGGAACAGGGTCGCGACACCGACGACGAGCGCCGCGCGAAGGACCTGGCCGGCGTCACCAAGGTGCTCAACGCCCAACTGCAGCGCGGCGATTTCTTCCTCTGCGCCTCGGAGCGGCAGCGGCACTTCTGGCTGGGCCACCTCGCCTCGCTGGGGCGCTTGACCCCCGGCCTGTACGACAACGACCCGACGGTCCGCTCGCTGCTCTCGGTCGTGCCGTTCGGCCTGCCGTCGGTGGCGCCGCGCCGCACCGGCCCGGCGATCAAGGGCAACCGGTCCGGCATCGCGGCCGAGGACAAGGTGGTGCTGTGGGCCGGCGGCGTCTACAGCTGGTTCGACCCGCTGACGCTGCTGCACGCGGTGCACCGGCTTTCCCAGCAGCACGACGACGTCCGGTTGTTCTTCCTCGGCATGAAGCACCCGAACCCGGACGTGCCGGAGATGGGCATGGCCGAGCAGACCCGCGGCCTGGCCCGGCGGCTCGGGCTGACCGACAAGTTCGTGTTCTTCAACGAGACCTGGGTTCCCTACGGCGAGCGGCAGAACTACCTGCTCGATGCGGACTGCGGCGTCACCACTCACTTCGAGCACGTTGAGACGACGTTCGCATTCCGTACCCGCGTGCTGGACTACCTGTGGTCCGGGCTGCCGGTGGTGACCACCGACGGCGACTCGTTCGCCGACCTGGTGCGTGAGGAGGGCATCGGGGTCGTGGTGCCAGCCGAGGATCCGGACGCGCTGGCCGCGGCGCTGGAGAAGGCGCTCTACGACGAGGAGTTCGCCGCCGAGTGCCGCCGCCGCATCGCCCCGGTCCGCGAGCGCTTCACCTGGGAGTCGGTGCTCGCGCCGCTGACGGAGTTCTGCCGCGACCCGCGCCCGGCCGCGGACCGGCTCAAGGCGAGCGCGCCGCTCGTGCGCAGCCCGCAGCTGAACCGGGTCGAAACGGTGCGCCGCGACATCGCACTGCTGCGCGAATACCTCGACGCGGGCGGTCCTTTCGAGGTCGCGAAGCGGGCGACCGGTCGGCTCCGGCGGCTCGCCGGCGAGCGGTTCCGTGGCCGCTGACCTGCGCGTCCTACTGGACGGCACCCCGCTGCTCGGTCGGCGCACCGGGATCGGGCGCTACACCGCGTCCCTGGTGGCCGAGCTCGCGTCCCTTGTGGACGTCCGGCTGATCGGGCTCACCACGCGCGGCTGGCGGGAGTTGCGTTCGCTGGCCCCGGCCGGAACGCGCGCGGTGGGGCCGCCGATCCCGGCGCGTGTCGTGCGAAAGCTCTGGCAGCGGGGAACTTTCCCGCCGGTGGAGCTGCTCGCCGGGGCGGCGCAGGTGGTGCACGGCACGAACTTCGTGCTGCCACCGTCGATCCGAGCGGGCGGCGTGGTGACGGTGCACGACCTGGCGTTCCTGGACGACCCGTCGCTGTCCGGGCCCGACTTGCCCGAGCTCGTGCGGAGTTCCGCCCGGCGGGCGCGGGTGGTGTGCACGCCGACGGCTGCGGTCGCCGATGCCGTCAGCTCCCGCCTCGACGTTCCGCGGGGCAAGGTCGCGGTAACTCCGCTCGGCGTCGATCCGGAGTGGTTCTCCGCAACACCAATGGGCTCCGACCTCCTGGTCCACTATGGACTTCCGTCGGATTACCTGCTGTTCGTCGGCGCCGAGGGCCCCCGCAAGGGACTCCCGGGGCTGCTGGAAGCCTTGGAAGTCAAGGGGTCCGGCCTACCGCCACTGGTAATCGCCGGCCCCGGCGAAGCGGGAACCCACAACGGGGTCATCCGCACCGGCTACCTCCCGGAAGACCACCTGCGCCGCCTGGTCGCCGGAGCCAGCGCCCTCGTCCTCCCCTCCCGCGACGAGGGATTCGGCCTGCCGGCCCTGGAAGCACTCGCCTGCGGCACGCCGGTGGTGTGCTCGGACATCCCAGCTCTCCGCGAAGTCACGGCGGGCCAAGCGATCCGCTTCCCCTACGGCGACCCGACGGCGCTCAACGAAGCCCTGCACCAAGCCCTGACCAGTCCCTCAAACGCGGAAAAGGGCCGTGCCCAAGCAAAAACTTTCACCTGGCGGACCTGCGCCGAAGCAACCCTGAACGCATACCGACTCGCCGCAGGCTGAACGCCCCAGACAAGCGTCAGGCCAGGCTCCCAGTCATGCCCCCGGGTCGCCTGACCTTCCTTCCGTCTCCCCGCGGGATCAGGCAATGCTCCTTGTGCACACCGCGCCAGGCCGCACCAGCCGATATCGCGTCGAAGCGGCCCTGCAGGGGCGACTCGCGCCCTTCGGGTGACCGGTCAGCGGGGTCGGAGGGTTTCGCCGTCTTTCTCGAAGGCCGCCGCCAGGGCTTCCCGCCAGGTGCGCATCGGGGTCAGGCCTGCCTCTCGCCAGGCCGCGTCGGACAGGACCGAGTAGGCCGGGCGGTGCGCCGGGAGGGGGAAGTCCGCCGTCGTGCACGGGTGGACGCGGTTCTCGTCCAGTCCGAGTTCCGCGAAGATCGCCCGCGCGAACTCGTACCAGGTCACCTGGCCGGAATTGGTGCAGTGCAGCACCTTCTGCTCCGGTCCGCGTCGTTCGGCGACCCGTTCGGCTAGTTCCAGCAGGCCGCTCGCCAGGTCCGCCGCCCACGTCGGCGAGCCGATTTGATCGTCCACAACGGACAGCGTGTCGCGCTCCCCGGAGAGCCGGATCATCGTTTTCAGGAAGTTCTTGCCGCTCGCGCCGTACACCCACGCCGTGCGCACCACCCAGGCCCGCGCGCCGGACTCCAGCACCGCCCGTTCGCCTTCGAGCTTGGTGCGCCCGTAAACCGATCGGGGTCCGGTCGGGTCCGTCGGCTCGTACGGCCGGGCCCCATCACCGGGGAACACGTAATCCGTCGACACGTGCACCAGGGGCAGACCGCTGCTGCGGCACGCTTTCGCCAGCGAGGCCGCGCCTCCGGCGTTGATCCGGGCCGCGCGGTCCAGGTCGGACTCGGCCGCGTCCACCGCCGTGTACGCCGCCGCGTTGATCACCACCGGTCGCAACTCGGCGTCCTTCGCCGTCTCCGCGAAGGATCCCACCGCGTCGGCGACCTCCTCGGCGTCGGTGACGTCCAGTTCCCGGGAACCCGGCCGGTGCACCAGCGTCCCCGCCCGCGCGGCGAGGATCCGGGCCAGCTCCGAGCCCAGCTGACCTCGGCCGCCGGGCACCAGCACGGCGAGGCGGCTCATCGCGCCACCGCCGATCGGGTCTTCAGCGGCTCCCACCAGTCGCGGTTGTCCTGGTACCAGCGGATCGTCTCGCGCAGCCCGGTCTCGAAGTCGACCTGCGGCGCGTACCCCAGTTGCTCGACGATCTTGCGGTGGTCCACCGAGTAGCGGCGGTCGTGGCCCTTGCGGTCGGTGACCGGGCGGACCACCGACCAGTCCAGGTCGAGCTCCGCCAGCAGCCGCTCGGTCAGCTCCTTGTTGGTCAGCTCGGTGCCGCCACCGATGTTGTAGATATCGCCCGCGCGCCCGGACTCGGCCACCAGCTGGATGCCCCGGCAGTGGTCACTTACGTGCAGCCAGTCCCGCACGTTGAGCCCGTCGCCGTAGAGCGGCACCTGGATGCCGTCCACCAGGTTCGTGATGAACAGCGGCAGCACCTTCTCCGGGAACTGGTAAGGCCCGTAGTTGTTGGAGCAGCGGGTGATGCACACCGGCAGGCCGTGGGTGCGGTGGTAGGCGCGGGCCAGCAGGTCTGAGCCCGCTTTCGCCGCCGAGTACGGGGAATTCGGCTCCAGCGCGTGGTCCTCGGGCCACGAGCCGTCCTCGATGGAGCCGTAGACCTCGTCGGTCGAAACGTGCACGAACTTGCCGACCCCGGCGTCGAGTGCGGCCTGCAGCAGCACGTTGGTGCCGACGACGTTGGTGGTCACGAAGGCGTCCGAGCCGGTGATCGAGCGGTCGACGTGGGTTTCGGCGGCGAAGTGCACCACCACGTCCGCGCCGGACATCAGGCCGCCGACCAGTTCGCGGTCACAGATGTCGCCGCGGACGAACTTCAGCCGGGGGTTGTCCGCGACCGGCGCCAGGTTCGCCTCGTTGCCGGCGTAGGTGAGCTTGTCGAGCACGACCACGTCGGCGTCGGCGAACGCGGGGTACGCACCACCGAGCAGCTGCCGAACGTAGTGCGAGCCGATGAAGCCGGCTCCGCCGGTGACCAGAATCCGCATCGTGCCCTTCCTCGCCGGGATTTCGCGGCCCGCTGCAGGTCCGCGTGCGCAGTCTGGCATGACACACCGAGCTACGAAGCAGGCTCCCGCGTTACGCAACGTGACAAAGTCACTTCACCCTTATGAGTGATATCACCACTGTTACTGGGACCTGCCCAACCGCCCCGGGAACACCGCTAGCCTGCATCCGGAACACGAGCAAAATCACTTCCCGAACGTGTAACGCCCGCCGGCAGGTCAAGGAGGATTCGTGGAGGACCGGCCGAGGTGGCCAGGCGGCCCGCAAGATCAGCCCGGCAGACCCGTTCCGCCCCGCGGACCCGGCGCCCAGGGCCGGCCCGGGGTCGGCGTCACCCCGCCGAGCAGTCGTCGCGGCGGAGCCGCCCCACCTCCCGGCGGCCCCGGCCGCAGGTCCGCCCAGAGTGACGCTCGTCGCCGTTCTTCCACTCGTTCGGGAAATACGCAGGTTCTCCCGGAAGGCGATGTCTGGCAACGGCGACGCAACCACCGGGGCGCGCGCACCTTCGGCCGGACGCTGTTCGCGCTGCTGTCCATGCTGGTGCTGAGCGCCACCGGGTTCGGCTGGGCGATGTTCCGGCCCGGCGGCGGCAACACCTCCACCGCCGACGTCATCGGCGAGGGCCTCAGCGCCCCGGACGGCGCCACCGACATCCTGCTGATCGGCAACGACAGCCGCACCGACGCCTACGGGAACCCGCTGCCCGAGAACGTCCTGGGGGAACTGCGCACCAGCTTCGACGGCGGCGACCTCACCGACGCGATGATCCTGGTCCGCATCCCCAACGGCGGGCAGAGCGCCAGCGCGATCTCCTTCCCCCGCGACACGCTGGTCGACATCGGTCTCGGGGAGGGCAAGACCAAGCTCACCGAGACGATGAATCGCGGCAAGCAGGCCGAAGTGGCGAAGCTGAAGAAGCAGGGCATCACCGACCAGACGGAACTCGACGAGAAGTCGAGGCTGGCCGGGAAGCAGTTGCTGCTGCACACCATCGAGAACATCACCGGCGTCAGCATCGACCACTACGCCGAGGTCAACCTGCTCGGCTTCTACGACGTGACCAACGCCATCGGCGGTGTCGAGGTCTGCCTGAAGGACGACACCAAGGACTCCATGTCCGGTGCGAACTTCCGCAAGGGCCAGCAGACCATCCAGGGCGCCGACGCGCTGGCCTTCGTCCGCCAGCGGCACGGCCTGATCAACGAACTGGATCGCGGCAAGCGCCAGCAGGTCTTCATGTCTGCGCTCGTCCGCAAGGTCATGTCCACCGGGACGCTGACCAACCCGGCCAAGCTGACCGAACTGGTCAACGCCATCCAGAAGTCGGTGATCCTGGACCCCGGGCTGGCCAGCGATGTGCTGGGATTCGCCCAGCAGATGCAGGGCATCGCGAGCGGCGACGTGCAGTTCTTCACCGCCCCGGTGCACCTGGTCGGCTCCTCTGGGGCGGAGGACGTCACGATCAACATCCCGGAGGTCAAGCAGTTCGCCGCGGATCTCCTGCTGTCGCCGCAGGAACGGCAGCAGAAGCAGATCGCGGTGCAGGCCCGGGCGGACATCTCGGTCAGCGTCTTCAACTCCTCCGGCGTCAGCGGCCTGGCCGCGCGGGTGCTCGACGAGATCTCCGGGCAGGGCTTCAAGGCCGGTGGCAGCTCCAACGCCGAGACCATGGACCGCTCGGTCATCTACTACGCAGCCGGTGAAGAGGCGGCCGCGAAGCAGGTCTCGGACGCTCTCGGCGGGGTGCCCACGGAAGCACGCTCCAGCGTCAAAGCCGGCAGCGTGCAGGTCTACCTGGGCAAGGACTACAAGGGCCCGGGCACGCAGAACTTCGCCGGTGCCCAGACCGTTCGGCTCGACGGGCTGCGCCAGGCCGCGCCGCTGCCGGCTCAGACGGCACCCGACGAGGAGCCGGTTATCACCGCGGACGGCGTGCCCTGCGTGCGATGACCGGCGTCACGCGGGCGATGTGAGCGCGTCTTCCCCGCGAGGTTTCAGCCACGGTTAACCGCCGTGCTGCCGCCAGGGGGTTTCCCGGGCGGCTAACCTAGCTCGTCGGCAGGACAAACGGTTGGGGGAGAACGAAGTGGGCGAACCGGAACAGGAACCGGAAGCTGCGGCATCAAGCCATCCGCGCCGGTCCGGGATCCGCATCGCCGGGCGCAGCGCGCTCGCGCTGATCTCGGCCGTTGTGCTCGCCCTCACCGCCATCGGCTGGATCGTGGTGGACCGGCTCAGCGACGTCAGCTCGGCGAAGGTCCTCGCCGACATGCCGCAGACGCCACCCGCCGACGACGGCGCGACGGACGTTCTGCTGGTCGGCAGCGACAGCCGCACCGACGCGCAGGGCAACCCGCTGCCGGAGAGCGTGCTGAAGCAGCTGCGCACCGAGGCGGCCGGGGGCCTGAACACGGACAGCCTCGTGGTGATCCGGATCCCGCATAACACCACGCAGCCGACCGCCGTGTCGATTCCGCGCGACACCTACACCAACGTGCCGGGCAGCCGCCCGGAGAAGATCAACGCCGTCTACGGGCTGACGAAAGGAGCCACGGCGGCGAAGCTGCGGGCCGACGGCGTGCCGGAGGCGGAGGTCGAGCACAACGCGCGGCTGGCCGGGCAGCGCGCGCTGGTGCAGACCGTGCAGAACCTCACCGGGCTGCGCATCGACCACTACGCGGAGATCAACCTGCTCGGGTTCTTCGAGCTCACCGAGGCCGTCGGCGGGGTCGACATCTGCCTGCAGCAGGCCACCAGCGACAAGGATTCCGGCGCGGACTTCACCGCGGGTCGGCACACCATCTCCGGCGGCGACGCGCTGGCGTTCGTGCGGCAGCGGCACGGCCTGCCGCGCGGCGACCTGGACCGGATCGTGCGCCAGCAGGTGTTCATGGCCGGGCTGGCCAACAAGGTGCTGTCCACCGGCACGCTCACCGACCCGGGGATGATCAACGACCTGGTACAGGCCACCCGCCGCGCGGTGGTACTCGACGACGGCTGGGACCCGCTGGGCTTCGTGCAGCAGATGCAGGAACTGGCCGCGGGGCGAGTCACGTTCGTGACGATGCCGGTAATCGACAACGGCGCCCGCGACGACCGCGGGCAGTACATCGTCAGCGTCGAGCCGGCGGCGGCGCAGGCCTTCTTCGGCAAGCTGATCACCCCGGGACCGCCGCGGCTGGCCGCGACGCCGCGGCTGCGCCTGGACGGCACGGCGCGCACCCAGCAGCCGATCACCTCCGACGGCGGAATCCCCTGCGTCAACTAGCACCGCGGCTACGGCCTCGACCACGTCGTTGACGTGCCCGCACCCGCCCGCCATCCAGGATGACGCCGCTTTCGCGCGAAATCGCCGCCCCCGGTACCTGGTCGGCGACGCCGCTGGTCGAGGTACGTGAGTGGTTTCGGGTGCTGTGGCGCCCAAAAGCGCTCACGGTACTCGAACGCCGGGACTGGTCGCTACCAACTGTCCACATCGGACATCGTGGGCTACCCCTTCGAGCGGCGCGCGGCTGCCTCCTACACGGCCAGTGGCTGCGCCGCGACCGGCGGCCTGCGGAAGCCCGCGCCGAGCTGAGCATCAGCATCGACCTGTTCGACAGCCTGGGGCACGGGAATGGGCGGAGCGGGCCCGCGGCGAGCTGAGCCGCCTGCGGCGGATCGGCGCCCCGCGACGGCGCAGCGGCGCGGACCGCACAGGAACGCGAAGTAGCCGCGCTCGCCGCCCGGGGGCTGAGCAACCGCGAGATCGCCGCCCGGTTGTTCATCAGCCACCGAACCGTCGGTTACCACCTGCACAAGGTGCTCCCGAAGCTCGGGATCTCCGGCCGCTGGACAGCTCCGCGACTTCAACCTCGGGCCGTGACCGTTACGCTCGCACCATGAGCGTTACCCAGGCACTGCTCGGTCCGCTGCTGGCCAGCGGGGCGCCGAAACCGCTGATCACGCACTACGACGACGCCACCGGTGCGCGCATCGAGCTGTCCCGCGCGACCACCGCGAACTGGGCGGCGAAGACGGCGAACTGGCTGGTCGACGAGCTCGACCTGGAGCCGGGCGCGCCGGTCCTGGTGGCGCTGCCGGCGCATTGGCAGACCGTCGGGGTGTTGCTGGGGGCTTGGTGGTGCGGGGCGCACATCACGGACGACCCGCAGGGCGCCGAGGTGGCGTTCGTCCCGGCGGCCGACCTGGACCGCGGCAAGGGCGCACGCACGATCGCCGCCGTGGGCCTGGACGCGCTCGGAGCTCCGGTGCGCGACCTGCCCGGTGGCGTCGCCGATTACGCGTCGGACATCCGCGTGCACGGCGACGACTTCAGCCCGCTCTCGCCGGTCGGCGGTGATACCCCGGCGCTGCTGGAGCTGTCGGTCGACGAACTTGTCGCCGAGACGCAGCAGCGCGCCGAATCCCTGCACATCGGCCGCGACGACAGGGCTATGTCCACATTGGAATGGTGGCTGCCGGGCGGGGTGGTGGACGGCTTCCTCGCGGTGCTGGCCGCGCAGGCCTCGCTGGTGCACTGCACCAACCCGGACCCGCAGAAGCTGGACCAACGCCGCTCCGACGAGCGCATCACCGTCGAGCTGAACTAGGGACTCCCCCGAGCTCGTTCTGCGTGGCGGTGCGGGTAGCGGAACCCCGGACGCCGCATGGGCTGCGGGATCCCCGGTTCACGCATGCCCTTCGGGACTGCCCTCGCCTGACGACGCCTGAGAACCCGCAGAGGCGCAAGAGCGGTTCCGCCGCTTCCTCAAGGTGAAGGGCGCCTCCTGCCAATCATGTTGGCAGGAGGCGCCCTTCACACTTCACTCGATCAGGCCGCAGCCTTCTCACTGGGCGTCGCCGACTTGCCATTGAACAGCGTGGCGAGCGTGAAGCGCGGACCGCTGAAACCGAGCGCCAGGCTGGCCGCCGCGAGCACCAGCACGTACTCGAAGCCGCCGTCCGCCGAGAAGAAGCCGGCGCTGAGGTGCGCGGTGAAGATCGCGCCCACCATGACCGCCGCGAGCAGAACGCCGGCGACCGGCATCAGCACGCCCAGGATCAACCCCAGGCCGCCGAGCAGCTCGACCAGCGCGGTGAACCACGCCGCCACCGGGGGCAGGCCCATCTTGCCGAACGAAGCAACGACCTTGTCGATTCCGTAGAGCACGAACTTCTGGTAGGCGTGCGCGAGGAATGTCGCGCCCACGACGAGGCGCGCGACCAGGGCCGTCACGTCACGAAGACTGTGCTGCATGGGAAGAACCTTTCGGGGTCGATGTCTGGCGACGCCACCAAGCATTGCATGAAGCTTCAAGTACTGTCCCCCGCTGAGAAGATCTTCACAGCTCTCCCGCGATCCGGAACGAGGCCCGCGACAAGTCGCCACAAAAGTGGCAAACGAGCAGTACCACCATGGATACTGACGGGTAACATCGGGGAATGCGTGACAACCAGGCCCTCTTCCACGCCGATGGCGAGCTGTTCGTGCCGAGCGAAGCGGCCGGCAACCCGTAAGGCGAGCTGACCGGCGGCGGCCCGGTCGCCGGACTGCTGGCCCGCGCCGTCGAACGATCCACCGACGACCCCGACATGTTCGTCGCCCGGCTCACCGTCGACCTGATGCGACCGGTGCCACGCACCCCACTGGCCGCCTCCGTCCATCCACTTCGGACAGAAAAGCGGCTCCACGTCGTCGAGGCGACCCTCACCGCCGACGACAACGTGGTCGCGCACGCCGTCGCGCAACTGCTCCGGCACTCCGATGTGGACGGACCAAAACCCGGCGCGAAGGCGCTTTTTCCCGGCCCGGACGGGATCTCCGACGGTCACCTGCTGCCGCCCGAACTCGGGCTGCGCTGGGGCGTTCACGACGTGGTGCAGGTCCGGTGGATCGCCGACCAGACGGCGACCGGCACCAGCCGCGCGTGGATGCGGATGCCGCTACCGCTGCTGCCCGGCGAGCCGCTGAGCCCGCTCGGTCACGTCGCGGTGCTCGTCGACTGCATCAGCGCGGCCAGCCCGATCGGACCGATCTTCGGGCCGTGGATCAACACCGACATCACGCTCTACCTGCACCGGCCGTTCGAAGGCGAATGGCTCGGCATGGAGATCCAGCGGGACGTACAACCCACCGGCATCGGCGTGGCCAGCGCGCGCCTCTACGACGAGCGAGGCCCGATCGGCAACGCCCAAGAAGCAGTGATGGTCAACCAACTCGGCTGAGCCCTATTTCCGTGCAATTTCAATGGGCATATTCCAGTCCCTTCTTGCGTAGCGGTGCGGGTAGCGCAGCCTCAGCGGCGGTGCAAGTTGCCAGGGTGGGCTAAGACGGCTTCGCCGCTTGCGACAGGCCCCGTACCGCGGGGCTTCGAGCATCGCGGCTGCGGACACCGACCATCGTTCCGCAATTTCCATTGAAATCGAAGGTCCGATTTCAATGGAAATTGCGGCGGACCCGGGTGGGGTCAGCGCTGGGTGGCCTTCTCCTGGAGGGCGGTGTGCTTGCCGAGGACCATCTCTTCCAGGTCGGACTGGAACTTGGACATGTCCGCGCGCAGGCGGGCACCCAGCTCTCCGGAGTCCGCCGCCAGCGTCCGGACCGCGAGCAGACCCGCGTTTCGGGCCCCGCCCACCGACACCGTCGCCACCGGCACCCCGGCGGGCATCTGCACGATCGACAGCAGCGAATCCATCCCGTCCAGGTATTTCAGCGGCACCGGCACGCCGATCACCGGCAGCACGGTGGCCGAGGCGACCATGCCCGGCAGGTGCGCGGCACCACCGGCTCCGGCGATGATCACCCGGATGCCGCGGTCGGCGGCGGCGCGCGCGTAGTCGAGCATCCGCTGCGGCGTGCGGTGCGCGGAGTAGACGCCCGCCTCGAACGGCACGTCGAACTCGGTGAGCGCGTCCGCGGCGGCCTGCATCACCGGCCAGTCGGAGTCGCTGCCCATGATCACGCCGACCAGGGGGTTCTCGCCTGTCACGCTCGGACCTCTCGCTTCGCTGCGTCGTGTTGCGTCAGTGGATCTGGTGGCCGTCGAGCCATTCGGCGTGCGACAGCCAGTGCGCGGCCAGCCGCGCCTGCTCCCGCACCTCGTCCATCCGGTCCCCGAGTACGGTCACGTGGCCGAGCTTGCGCCCCGGGCGCTCGCTCTTGCCGTACAGGTGGACCTTCGCGTGCGGGTAGCGGGCGAACAAGTGGTGCAGCCGCTCGTCCACGCCCATCTTCAGCTCGATCGGCGAACCCAGCAGGTTGGCCATCACCACCGCCGGCGCGGTCTGCTCGGTGCTGCCCAGCGGGTAGTCCAGCACCGCGCGCAGGTGCTGCTCGAACTGCGAGGTCCGGGAGCCTTCGATGGTCCAGTGCCCGGAGTTGTGCGGGCGCATCGCCAGCTCGTTGATCACCAGGCCGTCGTCGGTCTCGAACAGCTCGACCGCGAGGACGCCGGTGACATCGAGCGATTCGGCGATCTTCAGCGCTAGGCCCTGGGCCTGCTCGACGAGTTCCGCCGAGGCGTTCGGGGCTGGCGTGAGCACCTGCACGCAGATGCCGTCCTCCTGCACCGTCTCCACCAGCGGCCACGCCGCGCCCTGCCCGAACGGCGAGCGCGCGACCAGCGCGGCGAGCTCGCGGCGCAGCGGCACCCGCTGCTCGACGAGCAGCTGCGCGCCGCTTCCCAACAGCTCGGTGACGGTGCGCTTGGCGCCGTCCGGGGTGTCGAGCACCCACACGCCACGGCCGTCGTAGCCGCCGCGGGCGGTCTTCAGCACGCACGGCCAGCCGTGCTCGGCGCCGAACTCCAGCACGTCGGCGACCTCGGTGACCTCCGCGAACGGCGGCACCGGGAGACCGAGTTCGGCCAGCTTGCGGCGCATCACAAGCTTGTCCTGCGCGTGCAGCAGCGCATCCGGGCCCGGCTGCACGGAAACCCCCGCCGCAGCCAGCACGCGGAGGTGTTCGCCGGGCACGTGCTCGTGGTCGAAGGTGACCACATCACACCCCTGCGCGAAGTTCTTCAGCGCGTCGAGGTCCGCGTGGTGCCCGATCTCCACGTTCGGCACGACGAGCGCGGCGGCGTCGTCCGCCGAGGTGGCCAACACCTTCAGCGACTGCCCCAACGGGATCGCAGCCTGGTGGGTCATCCTCGCGAGCTGGCCACCACCGATCATGCCGACAACTGGGGTTCCGGTGCGGTGGTCCACCCCGCAAGCCTAAGGCGCGCACGCCCCGCACCCGCGCGGGGACCGCCCCGACGCGACCCACCTCACAGCGCCGAGGTCCGCGGGAATCGGTCCTCCAGTTTCAATTGAAACTGGAGGATGTGCCGACGGCCCCGGACGACTGGGGACTTGCGCCGTTTCAATTGAAACTGCCGTCACAGGGACGCCAGCAGCTCGCAGGCCTGGTCGTGGTCGTCCGGCAGGAGCTCCTCCCGCAGGAGCAACGGCCCGCAACCGTGCAGTGCCGGGTCCGCCGCCAGGCGGTGCTGGATGGTCCAGCGCGCCTGGAGACAGCGGGCCGGTAGCAGCCGGTCGCGCGACGCGAGCACCACCGCCGTCGCGGACCGCAGCAGCGACGTCGTCTCCCCGCCGTCGAACACGATCCGCAGTGCGTCGGCGATCAGCACCATCGCCATCATCCGCGGGTAGTCGTCGGCGTTGACGGCGAGCGACACAGTCACCAACACGTGCCCATCACCGGCGCCCCGCCCCTCCACGCGGGCCGCCCGGTAGACCTCGTGCAGCCGGGTGCGCAGGTAGCTGGCCGTGGTCAGGCCGGTGAGCGGGTCCTCCACCTCGCGGCCGACCGACATCCGGGCCACCACGTCCGACCAGCCCAGCGCGGTGGCGCGAACCATCGCCGCCGGCACCGCATCCGGGTCGGCGGACACCAGCCCGTCGTGCTCGCCTTCCGACACCGCGTGCAACGCGGCGAGGTCCTGCAACGTCCCGGCGAGGCCGACACCGGCTTCCGCTCGGGACGCGCCGAGATCGGCCAGCGGATCCGCGAGATCTTCTTCCGCGACGACCGCCGAACACACCGCGTCGACCGCATCCGACGCCCAGTCGCTCGGAAACGGCCACCCCGCGGCTAGGCTCGCGGTGCGCCAGCGCGACCGAAGCGCCCTGCGCCGCCCCTTGTCAGTCATTTCGTCACACCACAGCGGCCACTCCCTCATGCTCAACGCTCCTCCTTCTCAACAACCCGTCGATGGGACGAAGCAGCGGGTCGCCCATGACGGTGGAGTTGATGGCGCGAGCAATAAGATCCAGATCACAATATTCTTCAGCTTTTTCGCGTCATGTCATCTGGCGCAGATGATCCCTAGAACACACGGAAAACGGCGAGCGCCCTGCGGGGAGGTAGGTGCGGCGTGGCGACAGTCCCGGCGGAAGTGCAGGGCCCCAGCGACGGTGAACTGCTCGAAGAGGTCCGCAACGGCTCGTCCGCGGCTTACGCGCAGCTGTACGAGCGACACGTCGCAGCGGCGTACAACATGGCTCGGCAGGTCGCGAAGTCCCCGGCGGAAGCCGATGACCTGGTGTCCGAGGCCTTCGCGAAGGTGCTCGACACGCTGCGGGACGGTCGCGGGCCGAACACCGCGTTCCGCGCCTACCTGCTCACGGCCCTGCGGCACACCGCCTACGACCGGACCCGCCGGGAGCGCAAGGTGCAGCTCGCCGACGACGTCGCGGAGGTTTCCGGCGCCGACGTCAGCGTGCCCTTCACCGACACCGCGGTCGCCGGCCTGGAGCGCACACTCGCCGCGCAGGCGTTCGCGCGGCTGCCGGAGCGCTGGCAGACCGTGCTGTGGCACGTCGAGGTCGAGGGCCAGACCCCGGCCCAGGTGGCGCAGCTGTTCGGCCTGACCCCCAACGGGGTTTCCGCACTCGCCTACCGGGCCCGCGAGGGACTCCGCCAGGCCTACCTACAGGTTCACCTCGGGCACCTGGACGACGCCGAGTCCGGCGTCGAGCAGTGCCGGGCCGCCGTCGACCGGCTCGGCGCTTGGACCCGAGGCGGGCTGTCCAAGCGGGAAACGACCCAGGTCGAAGCGCACCTCGACGGCTGCTACCGCTGCCGCGCGCTGGCCGCCGAACTCGCTGACGTCAACGGTGCGCTGCGGGTCATCATCGCGCCGCTGGTGCTCGGTGGCTCGGTCACCGGTTACCTCGCGCTCGCCTCCTCTGGCGGAACGGCCGCCGGTGCGGCGGTCGCCGCAGGTAGCGCCTCCGGTGTTGCGGGCGCGGCGAGCAGTGCACCCCGCCAAGCGCTCACTGCCGGAGCGGCGACCGCAGTGCTCGCCGCGGCCATCGCCATCGCCTTGACCTCCGGCACGGAACAGCCCGTGCCCGTCGCGTCGACTCCGCCACCCGCGGTCCAGCCGCCACCTCCGGCTCCGCGGCCCCCGGCTCCGCAGCCCCCGCCGCAGCAACCGGCTCCGCAGCCCGCGCCGCCGCCGGCGACGCCGAGCCTGAACGCCTCGGGGCCGGGCGAGCCGATCCAGCTGGTCGCCGGGGGAGCCCCGGCGGCGTTGCCGATCACGGTGAGCAACAGCGGCTCCGGGCCGTCCGAGCCGGTCATCTCGACGCTGAACCTGCCGCCGGGCGTGTCCGCGCAGCTGCCGACCGCCGTGCGGTCCGGGCCTGCCTCGACCACCCCGCAGAGCTGGGTCGCATCGTCTGCCCCGGTCCGCGCCCAAGCCCCGGACGCGCCGTCGGTGAGCTGCACGAATCAGACCGGCTCGATCGCCTGCACCACCGATCGCGGCCTACGGCCCGGCGAGACGTTCGTCTTCGACTACCGCGTGCAGGCCGACGAGTCCGCTACCAGCGGCGATATCACGGCGCGCATCAACGCCGGCACCGAGATCCAGCTGCACCTGCCGACGGTTCCGGTCGTGGTCCGCCTGCCGGCACCGGTGGACGGCGTGGACGTCCGGACTTCCGCCTGGAACCCGGGAACGCTGCATCTGTGCGGCACCGGCAGCTTGGACCACGCGCCGTGGCTGTGCAGCCGGATCACGATCGACGTGCGCAACACCGGGACCAGTACCGGGCGCGCCGTAGCCGTGGCCCAGCTGCCCGAGGGCGTCCAAGCGGCCGGGATGTCGCCGAAGTGCGCCGCCGAGCCCGTGGACCAGCGCCGGATCCGGTGCGCCGCCGAGCTGGCCCCGGGCAAGTCCTTCCACAGCGAAATTTGGGTCAGCGCCCTGCCCGGCTTCCCATGGCCGGAACCGATCGGGACCGGTCTCGTCGAGGCCGACCCGGCAGAGCCAACGCAGGCCGGGGCCGAGCCGGACGCCGGTTGGATCATCCGCTACGTGACAATCCCGGTGTCCGGGACCTTGGGTTCGGCCCGCGACAGTGATCCGGTGTCCGTGCGGCTCTGGTACCCGTGGGTGCCGCCCGCACCGCCGGCGCCGGAACCTCCCGCGCCGACCCCGCCCACGAACACGCTGCCGGAGTGCCCGTGGTGGCCGCCGGGCTGGGGCTACCGCCCGCCGTGGACCCCGCCGGGTTGGAGCGACCGGCCGCCGTGGGACGAGCACGGCTGGGGCGACCGGCCGCCGTGGGCCCCGCCACACTGCTGGTGGCCTTGGCCGCCGAACCTGTCGCAACCGGTCCCGCCGTCGAGCAGTCCTACGACGACCGCTCCGCCGGGCACGAAGCCACCGACCACGACGCCACCGACCACCACGCCGCCGACCACGTCGACACCGCCCGGCAGCACCCCGCCGAGCAGCACCCCGCCGAGCAGCAGTTCGACGACGGATTCCACGACACGCCCACACCCGAGTTAAATCGCCGACTGAGGTCGCTCAGTTGGAGTAGCTCCGTAGACTCGAGGACGTGTCCGCTGTCGATTCGGTACTCGCGCGCATCCCGCAGCCGTACCGGTCCCTCGCGATCCGGCACCGCGAGTTGCTCAAGTTCGGGGTCGTCGGCGCGATCACGTTCTTCATCGACACGGGCATCTTCTACGCGCTGAAGCTGACGATCCTGTCGCCGAAGCCGGTCACCTCGAAGGTCATCGCGGTGCTGGTCGCGACGATCGTGTCGTACGTGCTGAACCGGGAGTGGTCGTTCCGCACCCGCGGCGGTCGGCGGCGGCACTACGAGGCGACGCTGTACTTCGTGATCAGCGGCATCGGGGTCGGGTTGTACTCGGCGCCGCTGTGGATCTCGCGGTACATGCTGCACCTGCAGACGCCCTTCACGAGCCGGCTGGTGGAGGAGATCGCCGACTTCACGTCGGGGCAGATCATCGGGATGCTGGTCGGCATGGCGTTCCGCTGGTGGGCGTTCCGCAAGTGGGTCTTCCCCGCCGAGCAACCCGACCGCCGCCCCTCCCACCGCGACCGAATCTCAGCCCGCTGAGACCTGTCCGAACTCGTCCCGCCCAGCGCTGCGGGTAGCGGCTTCCGGCCGTGAGTGCCTTGGGGCCGCAAAGGCTGTCTTGGAAGGTGCTGTTTGAAGCGAACGGACCGTCCGCGCCACCTACCGACCCGAACAGGCCGCTCACTTCACACTCCGGCTGGCGCGGCAGGCCCAGGCCATTCCCGATGGGGTCGTTACCGGACCGCCAGGCACGACGGGTTCTCAATCAGCCCCCGCCGGTGCCCTAAACCGCTCACGGATTTTGAACGGCGGAAGCGTGGTCTTCGCCGGTTGAGTGCGGTGCCGGGTCAGCGGGGGGTGGACTCGCGGTTCCAGGAGACGCCGAGGATGTCGTCTGCTCGGGCGATCGGGAGGAACACCTCGAACATCGCCGGGCGCGCTTGGCTCAGCTCCAGCCGTCCGCCGTCCGCCTCCACCAGGGCTCGGGCCAGCGCCAGGCCGACGCCGGTCGAGCCCCTCCCGGAGAAGCCGCGCTCGAACAGGTACGGCACCAGGGCATCCGGCACGCCCGGTCCGGAGTCGCCGACCTCGACAACGACGGTTCCGCCGCCCTGCCTCGCGGCCAGCATCACGGTTCCCTCGCCGTGCCGCAGCGCGTTGTCGAGCAGCACACCGATCGTCTCCCGCAGGCGCGTGGGGGTGGCCCGCGCGAGCAGGCCTTCCGACACCTTCAGCCGCAGCGTCCGCCCCGCAGCCTTCAGCGGCTCCCGCCACTCCCCCGCGACATCGGTGAGCAGGCTGGACACGTCCAGGGGCTCGGCGTCCCGAGCGCGCGCCGCGGTGGCCGCCGCGAGCAGGTCGTCGAGCACCCCGGAGAGCCGTTCGGCCTGTTCGAGAGCCGCGCTGGCCTCCTCGGCGATCTCCGGGTCGTCCGCCGCGGCGAGCGCCTCCAGTCTCAGGTGCAGCGCGGTGAGCCGACTGCGCAGCTGGTGCGAGACGTCACCCACGAGATCGCGCTCGCGCTGCACCAGCTGCGACAATGCCGCGCCAGAGGCGTCCAGCGCATCGGCGACGCGGTCCAGTTCCGGGACCTGGTGCCGCTGCGGATCGGCGCGGAAATCGCCGGCACCGAGACGGGCCGCACGCGCCGCGACGTGCTTCAACGGGTCGGCGAGCCGCCGGGCGGTGAGCGTCGCGACGATCATCCCGGTGCCAGCTGAGAGCACCACCAGCATCAACACCAACGCCGCCACCTGGAGCTGCTGGGTGCGCACCGGGGCGCTCGGCGCGGCGATCGTGACCGTGCCGCTCTGCACCATCGGCACGCTCTCCACCAGCGGATCCTGCCCGGGATCCGGGCCGTAGACGTAGTCGTGCGCCTGCGTGCGCACGATCAGCCGGGCTCCGTCGGGCACCGCCAGCCGCGCCGCGTTGAGGTCGATCGAGCGCTGCGAGGCGATCTGCTCGTCGAGCAGCGTCGCAATCTGCTGCGCCCGGGTGGTCAGGTCGCCGGCCGTGAGGTCCTGGACGAGCTTCAGCGCGCTGAACCCCAGCGGCAGGCCAAGCACGACCGCGGTGACCGCCACCGCGAGCAGCGTGGCCTGCAGGATCCGGCGGCGCATCGCGGATCAGTCCGCGTTAAAGCGGAACCCGACGCCGCGCACCGTGGCGATCCGGGTCTCGTCGAGTCGGCCGTTGCTGTCGCTGAGCTTCCGGCGCAGCCACGAGATGTGCATGTCCAGCGTCTTGCTGCCCTTGCGATCGGACTCCGGCCAGACCTCTTCGAGGATCTCCTCGCGGGTCACCACCTGGCCGGCGTGCTGCATCAGCACCCGCAGCAGCTCGTACTCCTTGTTCGCCAGCTGCACCTCGTGCTCGTTGACTAGCACCCGGCGGGCGGTCAGGTCGAGCCGGACGCCGGAGGCCTCCAGGGTCTCCGGGGCGCCGCGGCGCAGCAGGGCGCGGATCCGGGCCATCAGCTCCGCGAGCCGGAACGGCTTGGCGACGTAGTCGTCGGCGCCCGCGTCGAGGCCGACGACGAAGTCGACCTCGTCGGTGCGCGCGGTGAGCATCAACACCGGGAGGCCGCGGCCCTGCGCCCGCAGCCGCCGGCACACCTCCAGGCCGTCCATCTCCGGCAACCCGAGGTCGAGCACCAGGAGATCGATCCCGCCCGAAGCGGCGGCGCGCAGCGTCGATGGGCCGTCTTCGCTAACCTGCACCGAATAGCCCTCGCGCTGCAGCGCTCTGGACAACGGCACAGCGATGGCCGGGTCGTCTTCTGCCAGCAGCACCACGCTCACGCCTTCCAGACTAGAGGGCGCAGATGATCACGTCCGGTGTCCTGGGCGATTCTCCGGAACCGGCTGGTTGCGGGCCCTTCGCGGATCGCCGGGCGCAGCGGCTAGGGTTCCAGCGTGACCCGCGATCTGGACCTCGCCCTGCACCTCGCCGACGTCGCTGACGGGATCACCGTCGGCCGGTTCCGGGCCCGGGACCTGAGCGTGGACCGCAAGCCCGACCGCACGCCGGTCACCGACGCGGACCTCGCGGTCGAGGACGCGGTGCGCGAGGTGCTCGGCGCACAGCGCCCGGACGACGTGGTCGCGGGCGAGGAACGCGGCGGCGCTGCCGGGGCGGGCCGGGCGTGGGTGCTCGACCCGATCGACGGCACGAAGAACTTCCTGCGCGGCATCCCGGTGTGGGCGACGCTCATCGCGCTGGTCGACGGCGGCCGACCGGTGGTCGGCGTGATCAGCGCCCCGGCGCTCGGCAAGCGCTGGTGGGCGGCGGCCGGGGCGGGCGCCTGGTGCCGCACCGGCGACGCGGAGCCGGAGCGGATCGGGGTGTCCGGGGTGCGGGCCCTCGCCGACGCGTACGTGTCGACGACCCACCTGGGCACGTGGGTGGAGTACCACTCCCGGGAGTCCTACCTGCGGCTGATCGACGCCTGCTGGGAGAACCGGGCGTTCGGCGACTTCTGGCACCACAGCCTGGTCGCGGAGGGCGTGATCGACATCGCCGCGGAACCGATCGTCAACCCGTGGGACGTGGCGGCGGCCCAGGTCCTGGTGGAGGAAGCGGGCGGCACCTTCACCGACCTGTCGGGAAATCCGCGCTACGACGGCGGAAGCGCCCTTTCCACCAACGGCCACCTGCACTCGGAAGCCCTCAACCTGCTGCAGAAGTAGGGTTCCGGGGGCCGGGCGCGGCGGGGTGGGAGCAGCGCCCGACCGCCGGAGGGACCGGCGCTCAGCCGGGGAGGGGGCAACGCGCCGATCCGGTCTGGGGCCTCAACGGGGGCGTAGCAACCGGTGCCGCCCCACGTATTCGGCAGTGGCTCGCCGTTCCTCCTCTGCGGTAAGCGAATCCTGGATCTGCCAGACCGTGGTGGCGCCGGCACCGGCACCCGTGTGCTGCCCGGAGCAGTTCGGCACATATCCCGCGATGATGTGGCAGAGGATCAGTAGCAGCGTGCCCGCGCCGACGGCGATGGCGTGCTGCACAGCGATCCAAGTGAGCTCATCGATCATAGTGGCCCCCTCAGAAGTCCCAGTTCCGGCTGCAGAAGCCGCGTTCCCGACCACATCGGTACACTGTGGACACCGCTCGGTCCCGGCCGCGGAGCGTGGAGTGCGGCCCGCGAGCGTGGCGAACGGAACCCGCATCCACACCTCGCACAGCGAAGGAACCCACCCGCCGCCGCACTGAGCCCCCGGCCGAACCGGCGTCGCATGCCGCCGAGCCAACCCGATCCCCACGATCCAGTAGACCTCTTGGACGTCGCTGCGGTACGGATTCGCCAACATCGCTGCCACCTTCGGATTAATCGCTGGTCAAAGCGCTGACAACGAGAAGCTAGTGTCCTGCGCCGGAGATTCGTTGACAATATGATCGGAGTGACTCCAAGATCTCGTCAGCGCTCTTCGTCCAGATGAACGGCCGGGGATCGTTGTTCCACTCGTCGATCCAGTTGCGGATATCGGCCTCGAGTGCCTGGACGCTGGTGTGCACGCCGCGTTGCAGGAGTTTGGTGGTCAATTCGCCGAACCAGCGTTCGACCTGGTTGATCCAGGACGATCCGGTCGGGATGAAGTGGATTTGGAATCGGGGATGCTTCGCTAGCCATTTCTGGATGATCTCGGTTTTGTGGGTGGCGTAGTTGTCACAAATGACATGGACGCCTAACTCCGCCGGTACGGTTTTGTCGATCTTGGTGAGAAATTTGCGGAACTCGACCGAGCGGTGCCGGCGGTGCAGCGAGGAGATGACCTTGCCGGTGGCGATGTCGAAGGCGGCGAACAGGCTGGTGACGCCGTGACGGACGTAGTCGTGGGTGCGCCGCTCGGGCATGCCGGGCATCATCGGCAACACCGGCTGGGACCTCTCCAGCGCTTGCACCTGGGATTTCTCATCGGTGCACAGAACCACTGCGTTCTCGGGCGGGTTCATATACAGGCCGACGACGTTACGGACCTTCTCGATGAACTGCGGATCGGTAGAGAGCTTGAATGTGTCGGCCAAGTGGGGTTTAAGGTTGAACGCTTTCCAGATCCGTCCCACGGTCGATTTACTCAGCCCGGAAAGCTTCGCCATCGATGTACGCGACCAATGCGTCGCGTTGTTCGGTTTCTCTTCCAACGTCGAGACGACCACCTTCTCCACCTGTTCGTCGGTGATCTTCCGCGGCGCGCCTGGGCGATCCTCGTCGACCAACCCCTTCAGTCGTCGCTGGACAAACCGCGACCGCCACTTGCCCACCGTCGGCCGCGACACCCGCAACTTCTCGGCGACATCCACATTGGACAAACCATCGGCGCATGCCAGCACAATCCGACACCGCAACGCCAAAGCCTGCGAACTCTTCGCCCGCCGAGCCCAACGCTGCAACGTCGAACGCTCATCGTCGGTCAGCACCAACTCAGCCTTCGGCCGCCCAGTCCTCGCCATTCCCGCAGTATAGCCATTTCGACCATGAATTTCCGGTGCAGGACACTAGATCGATACCGTCTGTGTCATCGAATCTGAGACAGCGCAGATCGAAGCGCTAGCGCTGGATCATCTGCGTTTCGCCTGACACACAATCAGCAACGAAACGGGAGGTCGGCCCGTGCGGCAATCCGAAAAACTTTGTCAGCTCGGACTCGGCGTGCAACTTCGGAAGTTGCGGGAAGACGCGCGAATGTCCACCCGTTCGGTGGCCAAAGCCCTCGGGGAACGCGAAGCGGTCGCGATCACCGACGTTCAGGCCTCCCTGATCCCAGGTCTGGCGCACACCGCGGACTACGCCCGGCTGATCCTCGGAAGCGGCGCAACTGCAGGCATCGAGTTAGAGAACAAGGTCGCGACGAGGCTGGGACGACAAGCGGTATTGAGCAGGCCGAGGGCCCCGAAGGTTTCCTTCTTCATTGATGAAGGAGCATTGCGCCGCACGCTGGGAAATCGGCGGGTGCTGCGTGATCAGTTGGAAAAACTGATTATCGAGCAGCGCCGCGACAACGTCGGCATTCGAGTGATCCCGTTCGATCGAGGCCCGAACTCATCCATCAGAGCATCGTTCTCGCTCTACGAACTCGCCAGCGGTAGCCCGTACGTCTTCGTCGAGGTCTACAGCCTCGGGCTCTTCGTCACGGACCCTTCTGAGGTGGCACCGTTTGTGGAAGTCTGCCGATCACTGGACAAGTCGGCGCTGGACGAGGACGAATCCAGCGCGCTGATCAGGAAGATCGCGGAGAGTCTGGACAATGAGTGATTTCAACTGGCGCACGAGCACGTACACGGATAAGTACAACTGCGTCGAGGTGTCGCTGACGTCGGAGGCGACCACCGTGCGGGACTCCAAGGATCCCTACGGCGGAACCCTCGCCTTCAGCAACTGACGCTGGCACAGCTTCTTATCCGCCGTCAAGACCGACCACTACCAGCGCTGAGCTGGACGTGAGTGAACCCGGCGAGGCGCCGCGTTCGGCCGGGTCAGGAACCGTGAGTGCTTTTGGGTGCTATAGCACCCACAAGCACTCACGGGCTTGCGCGGGTTAGGAGGCGGGCGTAGGCGGAGCCTGCCGCCAGGAGGATCAGGCCCGCGCAGAGGAAGGCGATCACCCGGGCGAAGCCGTCCAGGGTTGCCAGGTCGAACAGCAGCAGCTTCGCCAGGGACACCGCGATCAGCACCAGGCCCGCGATCCGTAGGTGCATCACCCGGACTCCCCGCAGCAGCAACGCGATCGCCGCCACCACCCAGCTCAGGGTGATCAGGATGTGGCCGGTTAGGAAGCTCGCCCGTGCGTCGCTCACCAACAGGCACGCCGCCATCGTCGCGCTCGCCGTTCCGTACAGCAGCGCCAGTCCCGATGCCGCCCACAGCGGCAGCGACCCCGGCAGTTCCGCCAGCTTCCCGATCCGAGTCGCCGCGGCCGGCAGGGCCACCGCCACCAGCGCGACCAGCAGTCCGGCCAGCAGGCCGCGGAGCCCGGTGCCGCCGTCGTGCCAGAGGAGCGCGGTGATCGGCAGCTCGTTGAAGAACGCCAGCAGGAACCCGAAGGTCGCGTAGCACGTCGCCCCGAGCAGCACTCCCTGGCTGCGCAACAGGAATCCGCCGACGCCGAGCAGCAGCGCCTCGCACAGCAGCGCCGTTCCCCAGCTCGACGAGTCCAGGAAGCTCAGGGTCGTCTGCACCGCGGCAACCGCCGCCATCCCACCGACCGCGGCAACGAACCGGCCCGACAACCGGTTCCGGAACGCGGGCGTGAACCGCCCGGCCGCCCAGATTCCCACCAGCAGCACGACCATTGCGGTGCCGATCGCGCCCGCCGCCGGACGCTCCAGCATCAGCGGCCCGGTTAGGAAGGCCGGCGTCGGTGCGGCGATGAGCAGACCGATGGCCGTCCCATCCGCATCCGGCCGGGCACCTGCGGTGATCGCCGCGACCGCCACGCCGAGCACCGCGGCGGCGAAGACCGCGACCACGAGCGCGGTGTCGTGAATCCAGATCCCCCGCACGCTCGCTGCCAAAGCAGCCAGCACGGTGGGAACTCCGGCCGCCACCGCGAGGCCAGCCCAACCCCGTCGCACCTGCACCGGGGTCGCCGCGACCTGCAACAGCACTACGAAGCCGACGAGCAGCGAATCCGCCGTCTGCGTGATCAGCGGCGCGCAGATCGCCGAGCTGAGCACCACGCCGAGGGCCAACGGCTGCGCCCGCCACCGATCCGCGAGCGCCAGGCCGGCGACGCTGACCGCGAGGCCGACCCCGAGCCCGGTAGGCACCGGCAGGTAGTCGTAAAGCGCGGTGGCCGCCACCACGTCCAGGAACAATGCGCCGAAACCCGTTGTGGCGAGGGCGAATCCGGCGATTAGACCCGCCCCGCCCGACTCGTCGGCCGCGGACCGGCGATGCATCCACCACCCGGCCGCGACCAGCAGCGCGGCGAGCACCGCGCCACCAGCGACCCGCGCGCCCGGCCCCAACCATTCCTGCTGCACGGCGAGCACCAGCAGGAACACCACGCCCAGCAAGGTCACCCCGGCGCCGACCCAGGCCAGGACGCGGCTCGGTTCCAGGTCCGCGCCGAACCGCTGACGCGCATCCCCAGCCGGGACCTGCGACAACCCCGGATACGGCCGCGGTGCCGCCGGATACTGCATGGCGGCCGGTTGTTGCGAATAAGCCTGATAGTGCTGCGCAGCAGCGATTTGCTGCTCGGGTCCAACCGGATACTGCATGGCGGCCGATTGTTGCGCAGATGCCTGGGCCTGCTCCGCTGCAGATTGTTGCCCGAATCCCGAGTGCTGCTGGCCTGCAACAAAATGCTGCGCGAAGGCCTGGGTTTGTTGCGCAGGTCCAACCGGATACTGCATCGCAGCCGGTTGTTTCGGCGAAGTATGAGTCTCAGCCGCAGCAGGTTCTTGCTCGGATCCCGCCGGATGCTCTGGTGCTGGAGCCTGATGATGCTCCGCAACGTCAGATTGCTGCTCGGACGTGGCTTGATGCGGCTGCGGAACCGGATACTGCTGCGTTGCAGCCTGTTGCTGGTGCGGGAGCTGTTGTGGCGCCTGCAGCTGGGCTTGCACCATGTTGCCCAGGTACGTCAGCCGCTGGCCGATGGCGTGCAACTCACCTGCGACCAGTTGCAGTGCTTCGCCGGGCTGTTGTTGCGACATGGTCCTGAAGTCTGCGCGCACTCCGGCGCACCAGCATCGGTAGCACTACTCAGATGCGATCACAGCTTGATACGGATGCGCACCGAAGCCGGTCGTGAGCCCACAACCAGGCCAGGAACTGCGGAAACCGCGAAACCTCCGGCTCACGCGCGATGTGCGGGGGTGCCCTTCGCGGGCGTGCTGGTGACGTCGACCGGGCCGACGGCCCCGCGCAACGCCTGGGTCCAGGTGAGCCTGCCGAACAGGTAGAAGCACGCCACCTGCTCGCTGGTGAACCGCGCCCAGTCGTAGCGATTCCCCTGCTCGCGCCAGAAGACCTCCCAGGCCGGGGCGCCGTCGACCTCATCGCGCACCAGGCACCAGGCGTCGTCGGCCTCGGCCCCCACGGACACCAGGTCTTCCGGGACGCCCATCGCCACGAGCCAGCCGAGCACGGATTCGGTGTTCACTTCGCGGCCTCCTGCGCCGTCCCGCCATCAGTTGTCGCCGGACCGTCGTCCGCCTCATCGCGCGCGATCCGCAGCTTCGACGCCACGCCGGCCTCGGCCGCCTTGACCTCGACATCGTCCCTGGTGATCCGCTCGGTCGAAGCCACGGCGGTCTTCCCGTCCTCCTCCGAGGTCGCCTCCTCGCGCGGAGAATCGACGGTCGAATCCACCGCCCCTCCGTCTGACACATCCTCGCGGGCGATGCGCAGGGTCGCCGCCTCGGCGACCTCCCGCGCCTTGGTCAGCTCCACCAGGTAACCGAGCCCGACGAGATCGATCAGCGAATAGGTCGCGCGGTAGCGCTTGCCGCCACCGGGCTGCGCGAACCACGGTGCGGCAACGGCCTGCCACACCGGCAGCGGGCGCATGACCCGATACCGCCGGTAGTCGCGCTCGTCATACGAGGCGGGCAACGACCGCTGCGCGAAAGGCGTTGCAGCGGCGAACAAACTGCGGCCGTCGCCGCTGCTCAGGCAGTCGAGCACCGTGTCCGGCTCCAACACCACCGGCTCCGCCGGTTCCACGCCGCCCTCCGGGAACTCCGCCGCCGGCGGCCACGCGTACTCGCTCCGCTCGCCGACGCGTGCCAAGAACCGGCGCTCCCACTCCGGCTCGCTGAGCTCGCCGAGCGGCTCATGGCCCTCGGTGAGCTCCGCGGGCAGCTGCTCGGGCTCGCTCCGCTCGGCCCGATCGCGCTGCGCTGCCGCATAAACCTCGGCCGACCGCGCGCGCTCCAGCGCATCGCTGTCGTCCACCAGGTGCGACTGTGGGTGGTCCTGCGGCGGGAAGCTCAACCCGGGCCGGTCCTCCTCGACCGCCTCCGGCACCGGCAGTTGCCTGCTCGCCTTGCTCGCCGCGACGGGCATGTAGCCGATCGGGAACTGGTGCAGCACGAACGCGACCACATCCGCATTGCGGCTGCCCTGCCGCAACGGGCGCTGCGGCGCGTCCGGCACCACCGGAGCGGGCGGCTGCGCCGGAGCCGGAAGCGGACGCAGCGGAGCGCGCTGCATCGGCTGGTGCGTCTGAGGCTGGTGCGTCTGAGGCTGCGGCGCCTGGGGCTTGTGCGTTTGAGGCTGCGGCGCTTGAGGCGCCTGCGAGCCGGGAGAGCCGAAGGCGATCGGGCCGCGCGGAGCGACCGGCGGCATCGATGGGCGCGCTGCGGCCGCCGGAGGCGGAGCAGCCGACACCGGCGGAGCCCCCGGCGCACCGGGCTGCGCCACGAAGTGGCCACCCGGAGCCGCCGGAGGCGGCGGAGCGAAGCCCTGCGGCGGCGCAGCCGCGCCCGGCAGCGGCGGCTGCGGAGCCTGCGGCGAAGCCCAGGCGGAGTGCACCGCGTGCGGCGCTGTGCTGGAGGCGGGGTCGCCGCCCTCGGGCGTCCAGCCCGAGCGGGCGGAGTCGCCGATCACCGGGATCGGGCCGGTGCCGGCGTCGGCGAGGCCTGGGGCCCAGCCGCCGGGATCGACCTTGACCGGGCCGGTGTGCTCGGCATCGCCCTGCCAGGGACCTGCGGTTCGTGCAACTTCTTCGACAGCGCCGTGCGCACCTGCTGCGACACCCCCAACTGTTCCGTGCGCAGATCGACCGACACCTTCGACCGCGCCCCCGACGTCCCCAACAGTGTCATGCGCGGCCCGGCCGACGCCCCCCGCAACACCACCAACGGTCTCGTGCGCGGTCCGACCAATGCCTTCCGCAGCGCCACCAACGGTCTCGTCAGCGACCCGCCCGACACCGTCAGCGGTCTCGTTGGCGACCCGTCCAACGCCGTCGACAGCTCCATGCGCAGTCTCGCCAACAGCACCGGCCGCCCCGGACACAGCACCGGCCCCGTGGGTCACAGCCGCATCCACTGTGGACGATGCTGCGCCCAGAGCGCCGCCGTCGGCGGACAACAGGCCTTGCGAGCCGTGCGGTTCCACCAGCACGCCGCTGTCCAGGTCCACCGCCGACGTCAGCGTGTTGTGGACCTGCGCCACGTTCGCCGCCGCGCCGTTCAGCGCCGAGTCCAGCGCGGCTAGCGCCTGCGGATGCCCGGCGGCAGCCGCCTGTTCGGCCGCGTCGGTCTGCTTCGCCAGCACCACCAGTTCCCGCACCAGCTGCACTTTCGCCGCGCCGACCTGCTCGGCCGCGTGGTCCAGGCGGTCCGCAGCGGCTCGACACTGCTTGGCCGATGACGGCAGCACCCCGTCGTCGGCGACCAACTTGTCCCAGTCCCGGCGCGCCGCCTGGGCGGCCTCGCCATCGAACGCACCGAGCGCGCCCTGCGCAGTGCCGTCGGCGGCACTGGTGAGCGCCTCGATCGACTTCGCCGCGTCCCGCCACGCCGACGCCGACTCCCGCATCTTGTCCTCGTCGGCTTCCGGCCACTTCGCGCCAGTCCGCGCCGCGACATCCTGGAGTTCGGCGGGAAGTTCGATGCCCATGCGCCGGTCACCCCCGCCCGGCTAGTCGGCCGAGCACGTCGGCGTTGCCGGCGTCGGCCTGCCCGGACGTGGCGACGGTCGCGGCGAACTTCTCGCCCATGTCGCGCAGCCGCCCGGACATCGCACCGAGGTCGTCCAGCGCCTGGTCGGCGCGCCCGCAATGGGTGCGGGCGAAGCTCGCGCCGATTTCGTCGCCGCCCCAGCAGTCACCGGCGACGTCGAGCGCCTCGCGGAGGGTGTCGGCAATCCGCTGCGCCTGCCCGGCGAGGCCGCCGAACTCCCCGGCATGCTTGGTCAGCTGCCCGAGATCACTTCGGAAGCCGCTCATCGTCACCACTTCCGTTCCGCCGGGCCCTGCCGCAACCAGCTCGCATCCGAGAAGTCTTCGTCATCGTCATTGTCGTCGATGCGCCGCGATTCGTTGCGCGGCGCCGAATCCGACGCGCCGTCGGCGTGTCCGCCCAGCAGTAGCTCCGGATCAGTCCCTGCAGGCAGCACCTCGGCGAGCACGTCGGCCGCCCGGCGGGACGCCGCCTGCGCCGCCGCTGCTGTCAGCTGCACGATGGTCGCGGCGAGCTGCGCCGGGCGCTGCCGCTCGTAGACGTCGCCGGAGAGGACCACCTCGCGCAGCACGCCCTGCGGCCCGACCACGACCAGCACGCTGCCGTCCTTGGAGCGAGCGGTCTCGGCGATCGAGGACAAGTCGTGGTGCGTCTCGGCGAGCCGTTCCCGACTGCGCCGGTAGTCCGCCATCAGCTCCGCTACCTGGGCACGGTGGTCGGTCGACACGGCCGCTCCCCTCCCTGTTCGCTGGTGGCTCCGTCACGGGCGCGCGGCGCCCGGCGTCCCGGTCGGCAACGGCAAAGCGGTCGTCCGCGGCCGGTGACCGCAGACTGCACGTCGCGACTTGGACGCACGCCGCTGCGCTGATGGTTCCATGCCGGTCGGGGGATTTTTCGCCCGGCCGACCAGCAGAACCGGATTGTCCGATCCGCCCCGGAATCACCGATCACAGCCTGTGAACACCCTCTCAGCGCGGACCGGGAAAACCGCTGCGACGATGAGACGATGGGCATGATCGCGTACGAAGACCTCACGCCGGGGCGGGTTTTCGACCTAGGCGACGTGGAGGTCGACCGGGCGGAGATGCTGGCGTTCGCCGAGCGCTTCGACCCGCAGCCGTTCCACCTCGACGAGGAGGCGGGCCGGAACTCGGTGCTCGGCGGGCTTTGCGCCTCCGGCTGGTTCACGGCGTCGCTGTGGATGCGCGGCTACGTCGACCACGTGGTGGCCGACTCGACTTCGCAAGGCTCCCCCGGCGGCAACGAGCTGGCCTGGCTCGCGCCGGTGTTCCCGGGCGACGTGCTGCAGCTGAAGATGGAGGTCAACAGCCAGCGTCGGTCGCAGAGCAAGCCGAACCTCGGGCTGGTGGAGATCACCGGAACGGCAGATCGCGGCGAAGAACGAGTCATGCGCTTCACCTTCGTCGCGCTGTTCAGCACCCGAGAGCAGCCCTGAGCGTTTCAGCTGTGCATGAGCCGCGAGCGCTTTAGAGCGCTATCGAGGCTGTCGTGTCCCTGAAGTGCCGAGGCTCTTAACACGCCCTCGCGGGCCCGGGGGACCCCGAACTATCCAGGGCAAAGCCCGTGATGTGTGTGGAGCGAACGGACCATTCACGCCACCTACCGACGTGAACAGGCCGTTCGCTCCACACCAGTGACGCCAGGCGCACCGCCGCGGCACAACGAGTTCTCGCACACGTTCTATAGCGCCCGCAGGTACTCCCGGGTGGTTACCGGTCCGGATCTTCGCGGTGGCGCGGGTGCTGGACACGCAGGCCTGCGGTGACCGCCGCGTGCACCGCGCGCGCCAGCCCGGCGCCGACGCGGGAGCGCGGGCCGCCGTAGGGCTCGGCTTCGCCGTCCAGCGGGCAGAGGACCACCGTCGCGTCCGTGACCGTGCCGGTGCCCGCGACACCCGACTCCACCAGGGCTTGCGCCTTGGCCTCGGCGACCGTCGCGACCGCGTTCACCAGCGCCGCCTCGCTGAGCCGCACCGGGGACCAGCACACCGCGTTGATCGTGCCCGGCGTCCAGGCCTGCGCCGCCGGTTCGCGCGCCGCGGCCCAGATGGGGTGGCTGACGCCGGTTGTCACGCTCGCCTGCACACCGCCGTCGACCGAGGTCACCTCGTGGCGCACGTCGACCGCGGTGAGCAACCCGACGCCGCCGCCGGACAACCCGAGCTCATCGGCCATTTCGGCGACGTGGGCCGCCGGATCGGGATGATCGTAGGCGGTCACCACCGTGGCGTTCAGCACCCACGACCGCGGGCCGATCCCGCCGCCGTGGGTGGCCGACGAGATCGCCAGCCACTGCCGGGCGCAGCGCCAGGCCAGCAGCGGCCGACCGTGCAGCGTGTGCAGCGCCGCGGTCGGCGCGCTCACGAACCCGAAGCCTCGGCTCCCAGGGCCTTGACCACGCGGGACGGGCTAGGTCGGCCGAGCCGCTCGGCCATCCACACGCTGGTCTCCACGAGCTTCCCGAGGTCGACGCCGTGCTTGAGGCCCAGCCCGTCGAGCATCCACACCAGGTCCTCGGTGGCCAGGTTGCCGGTGGCCGACTTCGCGTACGGGCAGCCGCCGAGCCCACCCGCCGAAGAGTCCACTGTGGACACGCCGAGTCGGAGCGCCGCGTAGGTGTTGGCGAGCGCCTGCCCGTAGGTGTCGTGGAAGTGCACCGCCAGCCGGTCCACCCTGACCCCGGCCGCGACGAACGCGCGAACCAGGGCCTCGACGTGCCCGGGAGTCGCCACTCCGATGGTGTCGCCGAGCGACAGCTGCCGGCAACCCATCTCCAGCAGCCGCTTGCCCACCGACACGACCTGCTCGACCGGCACGGCGCCCTCCCACGGGTCGCCGAAGCACATCGAAACGTAGCCGCGCACGGCCAGCCCTTCGCCGACCGCGCGCTGCACTACCGGGTCGAACATCGCGAACTGCTCGTCCAGGCTGCGGTTAAGGTTGCGCTGGGTGAACGTCTCGGTCGCCGCGGCGAAGATCGCGATGTCGCGAACACCCGATTCCAGCGCCCGGTCCAGGCCCCGCGCGTTCGGCACCAGCACGGGGTAGCGCACCCCCGGCGCCCGCTGCAGCCCCGCCAGTAGCTCGGCGGCGTCCGCCAGCTGCGGCACCCACTCCGGGCGGACGAAGCTGGTGGCCTCCAGCACGCCCAGCCCGGCGTCGGCCATCCGCTGCAGGAACTCCAGCTTGACCTCGACCGGGACGACTTCCTTCTCGTTCTGCAGCCCGTCGCGGGCCCCGACCTCCCAGATCGTCACCTCGGTCGGGAGCTCGCCCGGCTCCGGCGAGGCCACCTGCATCGGCAGCCCAAGTTCGCGCGGCCCCATCAGTCGTCCTCCCTGGCGCGGTAGTCCCAGTCGTCCCGCGGGTCGTCGTTGACCTCGCGATACAGCAAGGTGTGCACCCGCTCCACCTGCGGGATGTCGTCGAACTCCAGCGGCTCGTCCGATGCGGATTCGACGACCAGGGTGCCGCAGCCGAGTATGCGGTCCAGCAGTCCGTGCCGGAACCGCACGGAGTTGATGCGGGACATCGGGATGTCGATACCGGTGCGGGTGAACACGCCCTCGCGCACCATCAGTCGGTGCGTGGTCACCACGAAGTGCGTGGTGCGCCAGCGCACTAGCGGGGCGAGCGTGCACCAGATGATCAGGACCGCGCCGACGCCCCCCAGGCCGATCCAGGCGGGCAGGTGCCAGGAGGTGGGCGCGGCCAGCGCCGCCAGGTAGGACCCGCCGCCGACGACCAGGAACAGCACCAGCACCGGAACGATCAGCATCTTCCAGTGCGGGTGCTTGTGCACGACCACGTGCTCGTCCGCGCCGAGCAGGCCGTCTGGGTAGGTCACCGGGTCCCTCCTCAGCCTCTTCGCCGGTTGGCGATCACGTTACCGGCTGGGCTCGTCCGATCACGCGGACATCGGTCAAGCCCGTCGTAGGTGCACCACGTCTCCCGCGGACACCGCGGTGGTGCCGCCGTCGGCGGAGCGGACGACGAGCCGACCGGTCTCGTCGATGTCGGTCGCGACGCCGCGCAGCTGGTCATCCGCGCCGAGTTCGACGCGCACCTGCTGCCCGAGGGTGCTGCACAGCCGCCGGTAGCGGTCCAGCAGACCGCTGGCCACCACGTCCCCGGCCGCGCCCCGCCACCGGTCGTCGACCTCGGCGAACGACGTGAGCAACGCCACCGCGAACTCCTCGCGATCGACCTCGGCGCCCTCGGCCGCCAACGACGTCGCGGGCAGGCCGCCGGCGCCTCGCGGCAGGTCCTCGCGCTGCTGGAACACGTTGATCCCCATGCCGAGCACGATCGCCATGCCGTCCGGACCGGCCACCGCCTCGGCCAGGATCCCAGCACCTTTCGACCACTCGCCGCCGTCGCCGAGCAGCAAGTCGTTGGGCCACTTCAGCGTGGCGGGGACCCCGGTCGCGCGGTCGACGGTCTCGGCCAACGCGACCCCGGCGATCAGCGGCAACCAGGCAATCGCGGCCTGCGGTACCTTCGGCCGCAGCAACACGCTCAGGAACAAGCCGTGCCCGCGCGGCGACGCCCACTGCCGCTGCATCCGCCCGCGCCCGGCATGCTGCTCCTCGGCGATCAGCACGGTCCGGTCGGAGGCACCCCGCCCGGCGGCGGCTACCAGATCGGTGTTCGTCGACCCGGTGGTGGTCACCACGTCGAGCGCGGCAAAGGGACCGCCGTCGACCAACCGAGCGCGCAACCGCTCGCCATCCAGCAAAACCGGAACACCCATCACCCCAGCCTATGCCGCGGCTGGATCCAGCGGTCTTGGGACGATGGTCGCCGCTGGGAGGAGGCCGAATTGGGTTCGATTGATTCGTCCGTGCCGCTGCGAGCCATCGTGCGCGGCTGCGAGATGATCCTGCAGTTCGCACCGGCGGATCGATCCGACCTGGATTCCGAGATCGTCGAGGCTGCGCTCGCCCAGTGCCTGATCACCATGGGCGACGCTGGCAGTGATCTTCCTGTCTCGTTCCGGGCGGAGAACGATCACATCCCCTGGACTGACATGATCGCGCTCCGCGATCGGCTCAGGCATCGCTACTGGGGGACCACGGCTGATCTGCTCTGGTCCGAGGCGCTGGCGATTCCCGGACTCCTGCCCCAGCTCAGGGCGATCCTGGAGTCCGCCGAGGGGCGGTAGGGCGGTGCCCACTTTCGGCTGTGCACAGCGTTGATCTTGGGCCTAATTTGGCTCCACCTTCGAGACCTTCTCGGCGGTGGGCGCTGTGGGGAGAAATCGCTGGTGGGCGTTGCCGTGCGCGGAGCTGGTGCTGCTCGGCGCCGCTCCGGTCGCCGCCGCGGAGCAGGTGCGGGACGGGTGGAGCCAGCCGGTCTTCGGCGCCGAATCGGCCCGGGAGACCGTTTGGGTGGAGACCGGGCCGGACGGCGACCGCGACGGTACGACTACTACCGCTCCGACGACGTGTCGTTCGGGTTCGACCCGGTGGCCCTGGCCCAGAGCGCCGAGGAGGGTGGCCGCCCGGATTGCGGCCCGGTCAAGCAGGAGCTGACCGACGGCGCCCCGGCCAACGGCGACGTGACTCCACTGTGGACCGAGCAGGACTACGTGCCGAACGCCGACCGGGTGACCGCGAGCGTGTTCGCCGTGCACGGCCTGGGAGACCTGAACGCCAAGACCATCCAGTTCGGGCAGTGGTGGGACGCGCTGGCCGCGCGGGACGTGTCGCGCAAGCTGTGGCTGAGCCAGACCGGGCACGTCGACCCGTTCGACTTCCGCCGCGCCGAGTGGGTCGACATCCTGCACCGCTGGTTCGACCACTGGTTGCTCGGGGTCGACAACAGGATCACCGAGGAACCGGCCGCCAGCATCGAACGCGCACCCGACACCTGGGCCGACGAGCCGGGCTGGTCCTGCGAACAGGCGGAGCCCACGGCCCTGCACCCACGCGAGGACGGCTCGGCCCGCAGCCGGCACTCGGCGGGACCGCGTCCTTCACCGACGATCCTTCGCTCGACGAGTACGACTGGGCGCATGCTGCAAACGGAATCGTGCTGGGGAGAGAGCCGTCTGGGCGACACGCCTGCTACAAGGACACCGAGGCCACCACCGCTGACGTGGACTTCGAGATCATCGCCCGTGGCTGGGCCGACCTGGCCAACCACGAGTCGCTGGCGGCGGAGAAGCCGCTCGAACCGGGCAAGCCGTACACGATGACGTTCCGCATGGCCACCACCGATCACGTCGTCCCCGCGGGACACCAGTTGGCGCTGATCATCGGCGGCACGGACAGCGCGTTCATCGTCTCGCCCCGGCAACCCGGCCAGATCGGGTTGGACCTGGCGCAGAACTCGGTGACCTTGCCGGTCGTCGGCGGACTGCCCGCCGTGGCGGCGGCCGGGGCCGGTAAGCCGACGGTCCGCCCCGGACCGCTTCCCGCCGCGCCCGGACGCCCACCTCAACCGGGACGTGCCGCGGTCGTGAACGCGCGACCTGGCTGGATGCTGCGCACTCGCGCCCCCAACGGATCAGCCCGTGACCAGTCGGAGGCCGTGGGCGTTCCGGGCTTCCTGCACCGGCTGGAAGTACGTCGTCCCGCCGGAGGTGCAGTCCCCGGAACCGCCCGAGGTCATGCCCTGAGCCTGGTTCCCGCCGATGAACGACCCACCGGAGTCACCCGGCTCGGCGCAGACGTTCGTGCGGGTCAACCCGTTCACCGCGCCGGGAGTAGCGCGGTCTGGTTGGTCGCCTGCACCGATCCGCAGTACCACCCGGTAGTCGAACCAAACCAGCAGATCGACGAACCGACCGGTGCCACCGTCGCCCCGGAAACCACGCGGGCGTAGCCGTTGTACATGTTCGCCCAAGGCCGCGGGTTCCAGTTGGAGTTGGCCGAAACCCGCGCGTGGTCGTTGCCGGGGAACGACGATCCCTGGAACGTGCCCATCGCGACCTGGGTTGTACCCGAGACCGAGGTGCCTGCGGTACCGCAAGCGTGCGGTCGACCGACACGAGGACCGCGTTCTCCCCCGCGTCCACGTACCACCCGGGGACGGCGCGCGGCGCGGACGCCTCCATTCCGTCCAATGTGGACTTCGCGGCTACCGGCTCCCGCTCGTCGTTGGCCATCAGCACCGCGTCGGCGCCGGAACCGCGCACGACCTCCCCCGCGCCGCTGTCGGTCCCCGCGACGACGAGCTCGCCGCGCGCGGCGTTGAAGGCGGAACCGGCGAACGCGTCGCCCGCCAACTGGCGCTGCGCCGCACCGAGCCGCATCGCGTCGGCCTCCTGCGCCAACCTGTCCTGGGCCTGCTCCGCGGTGAGCCCGAAATCGCGCCCATCGCCGCGAGGAGGTCCGGGGACACCTGGTCCGAGGCCGGTGCGGCACTAGGCGTGCACCAGGCGGGACCGCCACCGCGGCGAGCGCGCCCGCCGCACCAGGGCCCTCCGATCCACCGAGTGGTTCTTCTCCGACTCATAGTCGTCTCCCTCCATCCATGTGCGGGGATCACCCGTGCACGACCCCGGCGGTGCGAGTGCGCGGGAGCTCGGGGTCCCGTCCTGCGGCCGGGGTGAGGTGACGCGCGGCACCGCCCGGTGATCAGCCGAGACGATGGCGGGAAGAGCGCCGGAGGTTCTGAACCGGCCCGCTCGCGATACTGCGGTCCAGGCAAAGACATTAAGGAATTTCGCACCGAACCGGACGTCTCTGTCCGGAGCATCCTCAACCGCCGAAAGACCCGCCCCGGAACTAGAAGAGGTCGTGAGCTGGCACCTCGACCCGGGCTCGCCGCTCGCGTTCGGTGGACTCCGCCTCCGGGGCGGAACCGCAGCCGCGTCGGCAACAGCAAGCACTAGCATCGGCGGTGTGCGCTTCGTGCTTGCTTCCGCTTCGTCCGCCCGCCTTTCCGTGCTGCGCTCCGCCGGGATCGAGCCGCTGGTCCAGGTCTCCGGCGTCGACGAGGACGCAGTGGCAGCGGCCTTGCCCGATCCCAGCCCGGCCGAGCTGGTCAGCGCGCTCGCTCAAGCGAAGGCAGAAGCCGTGGTCGCCGACATAGCCGCAGCCGAACCGAACGCGGTGATCGTCGGCTGCGACTCGATGCTGCTCATGGCGCACGGGGAGATCGTCGGCAAGCCGGGCACCCGCGAGGCCGCTGCGAAGCGATGGGCGCAGAACGCCGGGAGCAGCGGGGAACTGCTGACCGGGCACGCCATCGTCCGACTCCAGGACGGCGAGATCAGCGCGCGCGCCCAGGGACACCTGAGCACCACCGTGCGGTTCGGCGAGCCGACCGAAGCCGAGCTCGACGCCTATCTGGAGACCGGCGAACCGCTGCACGTGGCAGGCGGTTTCACGCTCGAAGGCTTCGGCGGCTGGTTCATCGAAGGCGTGGACGGCGACCCGTCCAGCGTGCTCGGGATCAGCCTGCCGCTGACCCGCAAACTCCTCGCCGAGGTCGGCGTCAGCGTCGTGACGCTGTGGAGCCCACCGAACACCGAGTGACTTCGGTTCCCGCCACCCAAGTGAATACGAACACAATTCGGTTACCTCTGGATGGGTTTTCCCGCGCGCGCGGTTACAAATATTCGCAATGGGAACCCTCCGACGGCTGTACCTGACTTCTCGCCTGCACGTCGATCTGCGACGGCAGGCCAGCTCCGTCTGTCTGTGATCGGGCGTTCGGCCCCGCGCTAGCGGCTGCCCCCGGCGAGCGGCGAATCCGCTCCCCACCACGCGCACAACTCGTACCACCTGTACGAGTCCGCGACCAGCACCGCTGCGCAGAACGAGCCTGGAAACCCCTTCCTCCTCGAAACCTTCCTCCGCCACCTCGGGAGATCCCTGTGTCCACCACCGCTGGCAGATCACGCCTGCGTTTCAACCCCAAGCTCTTCGCCGTGGCGGTCATCGCCTCGCTGGTGCTGGGCGCGCTGCTGGGCTGGATCGCCAAGCGAACCGATGCGGAATGGCTCGTCACCACGCTGGACACCATCGGCAGCACGTTCACGAAGCTGCTGACCTTCACGGTGCTGCCGCTTATCTTCACGGCGATCGTGGTGGGCATCACCAGCCTCCGCGGCGTCGGCGGCGGTCGGGCCGCGGCGCGACTCGGCGGCAAGACGGCCCTGTGGTTCGCCATCACTTCGCTGATCGCCGTGGTGATCGGCCTGGTGATCGGCTGGCTGTTCCAGCCCGGCCGCGGCCTGGTCATCGAGCCCGACCCGGACAAGCTCGCATCCATCGGCAAGAAGACGAGCGGCTCCTGGCTGGACCTGATCACCGGCCTGGTGCCGAGCAACCTGATCAGCGCCTTCGCCGAGGGCGAGACGCTGCAGGTGGTGTTCGTCGCGCTGATCATCGGCGCCGCCGCCTACAGCCTGGGCGACAAGGCCGCCCCGTTCGTCGACTTCAACAAGGCCGCCTTCGAGGTCATCCAGCGCGTGCTGGGCTGGATCATCCGGCTCGCTCCGCTGGGCACCCTCGGCCTGATCGGCAACGCGGTCGCCAGCTACGGCAACGACTTCTTCGTGCCGCTGCTGAAGCTGATCGGCTCCACCTACGTGGCCTGCGCGCTGGTGCTGTTCGCGGTGTACCCGCTGCTGCTGGCGCTCGTGGCCAAGGTCAGCCCGATCCGGTTCTTCGCCAAGTCCTGGAACGTGCTGCAGTTCGCGTTCGTGTCCCGGTCCTCCGGCGCCAGCCTGCCGCTGAGCCGGCAGACCGCCCAGGACCTCGGCGTGCCGCCGTCCTACGCGAACTTCGCGGTGCCGCTGGCCAGCACCACCAAGATGGACGGCTGCGCCGCGATCTACCCGGCCGTCGGCTCGATGTTCATCGCGAACCTCTTCGGCATCCAGCTCGGCCCGGTGCAGTACCTGACGATCATCGCCGTCGCGGTGTTCGGCTCGATCGCCACGGCCGGCGTCACCGGCTGGTTCACCATGCTGACGCTGACGGTCGCCGCGCTGGGCTTCCCGCCCGAGGTGGTGGCCACCGGCATCGCCATCGCCTACGCGGTGGACCCGATCATGGACATGGCGCGCACCGCCACCAACGTCGCGGGCCAGCTCGTCGTCCCGGTCGTGGTGGCCCGCAGCGAGGGCCTGCTCGACGACGAGGTGCTGGCCAAGCCGAGCACCCCGCTGCTCGACGACGCCAGCAACCTGGTCAAGGCCTGACCCGACGCCGAGAATCCGGTGTTCAACGGCGTTGAACACCGGATTCTCGCATTGTTGGCGGACGGTTCACGAACCCCGGAACCTGGTGGTGAGGTCCCCGATCGGAGGTCCGCCGAACGTAGGATGGGGGTGTGGAAAACGGTCGACGGGGCAAGGACCTCCGGATCGGCGATCCCGAGCGGGAGAGCGCGATGCGGCTGCTCGACGAACACTTCTCCGCCGGCGCCCCACACCCTTCACCGGGGTGCGGGGCGCGTTCGTCGTTTCCGGGGCGGTCAGATGGTTAGGCTCCATTGATACTTGCCGTGTGGTTCATCGATCCACACCCATTGGGTATCCGCAGTGACGGTGAGACCCAGCCGCGACCAACTGGGGCTGCCGAGGTCGCGCCAGAGCTCATGGGCCCGCTCGACGATTGACCACAGCGGCGTCGGCCCGTGCTCGACCAGTGGCCAGGATCCAATGCTGGTGGCGGTGAGCGAGATCTCGACCGTGGATCCGTCCGCTGCGGTGAGGGTGGCAGCCGTGGGCTGCCAAGCGCGCGGCCACCGCGAAACCTCCGTGACCGGGAAGATCGACCCCGGCCGCGTGGACCTCAACCAGTTCCGCCGCGATGTCGCGGCCGCTTCCCAGGAGGACGACTTGACCCCCGAACAGGACGCGATCCCGCGCCGCATCGACAACGAGCTGATAGGTCGATGGAAGGACGGCAAGCCGTCCGGCTGGGGCACGCTCGCTCACCGGCCCGTGGACCATGGTCGCGATGCTGGTGGACCTGCACAACGCGCTGCTGTCCGAGCAGCCCAGCCGCTACCCCGGCAGCAAGGTCAAGGTCAGCGCGGTCAACGCGATCCGCGACAACAACGGTCTCATCTACCAGCTCCCGGCGATGATCGCCGCCGCTGGGCAAGCGGACCCGGCGAAGGTCGCCGCTGCGCTGCGCCCGGTTCTGGCCGATGTTGTCGACCCGGTCGTGGCCGAGTCGGTGCGTGCCGCGCTCGGTGAGGACAACACCGCGCAGGCCGACGCGATCGTCACCGAACTGGCGCAGCGCCTCGCCGGGAAGGACGCTGCCTGATGTCCGACCAGTTCACCGCGTGGCTGCGCACGATTGTTCCCGCCGCCTGGTCCGCGCTGATCGCCTGGCTGATCAACGCCGGCGCCCCTGGCTGGCTCACCGATCCGCTCGGTGACGCGCAGGACGTGATCGTGGTGCCGCTGGTGCTCGCCGTCGTGTATGCCGGGCTCCGCAAGGTTGAGCCGCACCTCCCGCCGTGGGCGACCCGCGTTCTGCTCGGCTCCAACACGCCACCCACGTACCCGACCGAGTAGCAACGCGCCCTGCACCCTTCACCGGGTGCGGGGCACATTCGGCGTTTTCGGGTCAGTACCACTCGCCGGGTTGCCACTGCACGCACGTCGGCCGCGCCCCGGTACGGCAGTACTCGGCGATGGCCTCGCGCACCCTCTCCAGCGGCAAGGACGCTGAGGCCGGGAACCACAGGTCACCCACCGGATCGAACAACAGGGCCGGAGTTTCCTCGGTGGCGTCCGGGTTGAGCGAGTCGACCAGGGCACCGGCCGGGGCTCCGGGATGCATGTAGTTGAGCACGCCCCACCTGGTGGTTCGGTTGGTCGTGATGCGCAGGCGTCCTCGCGGGAACTCGTGAATTCTGCCGTCGTCGGACTGGCGGCAGGGACGATCCCACACATATACCTGCGAGTACTGCACGGGTGCTTCGGTGACGATCGCATTGACGAGGTTGCGTACTTCGTCGGGAGCCTGCGCGTAACGGAACTCGTGGCCAAGGATGCCCGTGACCACAGGCAGCACCTCGGTTTTCATGGTCTGGCCTCTCCCTGGATCTCAATCGGTCGATCGCGGCCCGGTGTCCACACCACGAGCACCGAACCACGGGGCAGGATCGCGCGCACTGCCGCTTCGCAGTTCTGGTCACCGGGGCACATGCGATTGTTGACGACTACGACACCGTACGTCTGCCCCGATTCCTTCATCATTTCGGCGTATTTTGCCCTCGACGTGGGTGAACACCGCTGGGGCGCCGCGACTGTCGGACGGCGGAAACACGTCGGAGTTGTGCAGCGTCAGCCGCACGCACTCGGAGATGTCCTCCCGGCCGCTGGTGATGCGGAACTCGGTGCCGTCGCGGTCGTAGCCGAAGCCTGTCGTCTGTCCGCCTTCCCAGCGGGGTAGTCGCTTGCGCGCCTGCTCGACCCACCGTCGGTCGTGGGAGGCGTCTGTAGGTATCCGGCCCGCGGTTGAGGGATGTGCGGCGCTGGGCGGGCTTTTGTCGACCGCCTGCTGGACTTCCAGACCTCGGCGGTAGGTGGTGATCAGCTCGATCACGCAGGTTGCCGCCTGGTAGGCGTGGATCAACTCGTCGCTGGTCGGCTCCACCGCCGCGAGGACTTCCAGTGCCGCCGCGTCGGCGGTGCCTTCCAGCGCGAACCCCAGGACTTCACCGGCTTCATCGCAGGCGTCCTGTGCGGCGGTGAGAAGGCCGAGGGCGGCCGTGATCCGATCAACCACCTGCGCCAATGCCTGATCGAGATCACTGACCGCCGACACGCCGTCCCCCTCTTGAAGTTCGCCGCGCCGGATAGCGTGGCAGGTCCCCCGGCGCGGTGGGGCCGGTTGCGGCGCACTGCCGCTCGTCGTCCCAGCTACGGCCGCCATGTCGGGTCGGTCGGCCGTTCCGCGCCGGGGAGCTGGGGTGGATGGTCAGACGACGTCGGGGGGCTTCCGTCGCCTGACCATCCGTGTACCTGGCCGACCTGTAGGCGACGGCGCAGGCACGTGGTTGCGGTGAGAACACCGGTCGGGATCGGCAGCGGCATTCCCACCGGGCCTACAGGCGTTGCAGGGCGGCAAGCAGCCGCCGCAGCATTCCGGGGTGCCGCGCCATCGCTTCCCGGTCATCGACCGGCAAACCAGACTCGATTAGTGGCAGGTGCCGGGTTTCCTCGAGGGCGAGCGCATCGGCCAGATCGCCGCGCATTACGACCGGCTCGCGGAGCCGATGCCGGCCATGTCCGCGCGTCTCGGCCTCCACCCGCGCGACCAGATAGGCAACCGTCAACGCACCCTCGCCGCTACCGGCGTGCCGCGCCGGGGCGTAGTAGAACGTCGCCCACAGCGCGAGCACGCCAACCCCGAGAAGCCCGCTCGCAACCACCGCGGCGATCATCGGTCGGCCCGTTCCAAATCGATCACCAGTCCCCGACAGTGGTTGCCGCCGGCGCGCAGTGCCGCGGCGAGATTGTCCAAGTAGCCGGCCAGGAGCTCACGGTCGGCGGCGTCGTACCGGCCCGCCTCCAAGTCGTCGACGGCGAGGCCCAGCGCAGTGATCGCGCCCCGCGTCATCTGCCCGAGCTGCCGGAAATCCGAGGTCACCACGACACCGGCCCCGCGGTGCCGGACACCACGCCAGGTGTCGGGATTGCGCGGCGCGCCGGTCGGGTAGCCACTCGCGGTTTCCTGACGCGCCACCACAGGTAGAAGCCGGTGCCGAATAGGACGGCCCAGACGAGTACGTCGGCGAGGATCAACAGCGGTTGCGGCATGCCAACAAGATCGCCCGAGAATCGGGCGAGATATTGCCTACGTGGCAAACACCCGTATGGGCTACACGTGCATTCCTGCCCGATAAGCCAGGCCGCGCAACTCGCGGCCAACAGCATCACGCTTGGCCTTGACGACCAGCTCAGCGACCGTTGAGCGGGTGAACGGGTGCCGATGAACATGCTCAGGCGAGATGCATTCGGCCCGCCGCAGCATCATTACCGCGTCGTCGTTCTTCTTCGGTAGACGCGCCAGCGCCCGGCCGCGCTCACGCCAGTAGACCGCCTGTCGCGCCCGCACGGTCAGAGCGGCAGGGTTGACCGTCTCGGCCGATTGCTGCAGCCTCGGCGTGCTCGCCGACTTCTAACGCGCCCTGCATTCGCCACACGGCCACATTGGACGGACCGAAGCCGAAACCGAGCATGTTCGTCTCGCCGGTTCGCTCTGCCAACTCTGCCGCATATTCCAGCGCCGCGAATCGTTCCGCTTGATCCTTCCTCGCCGCTGACACCAGCGATGAGGCCAGGCAAGTGACCCGGCTAACTGCATGTCCGCAACGCTGATCAGCGGGAATTCAACCGTGTCGAGAGTCTGCGAGGCGAGGTCGAATGCGCCGGCGGACAGCAGCCCGAGCGCCGTTCCGTACGCACCCACAGCCAGCGAAACCGGCTCGGCAAGTCGCTCGGCGGCCTGCCGCGCCAGCGTTGCCGCCTGCCATGACAGATCCATCGGGGCACCGACCGTCGCCAACCATGCTTGCGTGCCCTGCATGTGGGCAAGCGTCAGCAACCGCAGCACGTCCGGCTCGTGGCGGTGCGCATTCGCCGTCGAGTGCAGATCTCGAATCAGCGACGGCAAAGCCGCGCCGACCACATCGTTGCCAGCGTCGTTTTGCGCCCCCAGAACACTCTGGACACGTGCCTGCAGGTGTTCGATCGGCTGTACCGCGCCACGCGGCTCGTCAAGGCTCACAGCAAGCAGCGTCAACCGGATCTCTGTCAATGCTCGGTCGTCATCGGGTTCGCGGGGGATCGGCAGTGCTGATCCAGTGATCTCGCTTGGCGCGACTTCCAGCGCGTGGGCGAGCGCCACGATCAACGAACGCCGGTCAAGCGCACGTTCGCCAGATTCGAGGCGCGAGAGGTACGAGGGCGAGATCCCCGCCAACCCGCGATCACTGCGAGGGATTTACCGCGAGCTTTGCGGATCTCGCGGAGTGTCTTCCCGAGTGCTTCAACCATGGGACCTACTTCGCCGAGTTGTTCTCGTCGCCGCGCCCCTGGGGAGCTACCCCAGGGGCTTCAATCTCGGCGAAGAGGTGATGTTGAGCGTAGCGAGAAACCCGATCAGGTGGCGAGGCTCCCCGACCGGTTCGCCAGCTGACGAACACAACGAAGCGCCCGCCCGGTAGTGAACTGGTACCGGCCGGGCGCTCTCCATTTCCTCTGGGGTTAGCCCTTCGAGGCGTGATCCAATGTGACCGGTACAGGGTCTAAGCAAAATGTCCAGCCAGCTCGTCGTCCCGGTCGTGGTGGCCCGCAGCGAGGGCCTGCTCGACGACGAGGTGCTGGCCAAGCCGAGCACCCCGCTGCTCGACGACGCCAGCAACCTGGTCAAGGCCTGACCCGACGCCGAGAATCCGGTGTTCAACGGCGTTGAACACCGGATTCTCGCATTGTTGGCGGACGGTTCACGAACCCCGGAACCTGGTGGTGAGGTCCCCGATCGGAGGTCCGCCGAACGTAGGATGGGGGTGTGGAAAACGGTCGACGGGGCAAGGACCTCCGGATCGGCGATCCCGAGCGGGAGAGCGCGATGCGGCTGCTCGGCGAACACTTCTCCGCCGGGCGCCTCGACGTCCACGAGTACGACGAGCGCTGCCAGCAGGTCGCGACCGCCCGGTTCCGCTCCGAACTGAACGCGCTGTTCGAGGACCTGCCCGAGCCGTGGCCGAGCTCCCCGCCGCAGCAGACGCCCGCCGCCCGAACGGCGATGCCCCCGGCCGCCGGGAAGATCGTCCTGGCCATCTGCGCGGCGATCATGGTCATCTTCCTGGTCGTGGTCGCCCGGCAATTGGCCCCGATCCTGCTGATCCCGCTGATCGCCGTCCTCTGGCTCTCCTGGCGTCGCTGATCGACGCCGACCGTCACGATCGACCACGTTTCGTTACGGTGAGGTCATGCACAGCTCGCGGATCACCGGGGCGGGACGGCTGAGCGCACTGCTCGCCGTCGGCACACTCACCCTCACCGGGTGTGGCCTGTGGCAGGCGGAGCGAACATCGGACACCGCGGCCCCACTGCCGCCGCCACTGCCCACAACGAGCGCTCCCCCGGCGCTGCCGCCGCGGCCCTTCGAGCTCGCCCTCGACGGGGTGGACCCGTGCCGGCTGCTCACCGCCGACCAGCGCAACCAGCTCGGTTTCGACCGGGCGCCGCTGCCCGGCTCCGAGGTGGGCTTCGGCGACGCGGCCACCTGCAGCTACCGCAACACCACGGCGAAGGTGGGCGCCAGGTTGGCGTTGATCACCACCGAGAGCATGGGGGTGTGGACCGACGACACCGCGCAGGTGGAGGCCTTGCCCGTGGTGATCGGCGGCTTCCCGGCGCTGGTGATCAAGACGCCGGGACTGGACCTGTCCTGCAACGTCGCGGTGGACGTCGCCGAAGGCCAGCACCTCGACGTCCTCTACCGCGACGACGGAGGCCAGCCGCCACCGCCGGTCAATCAGCTGTGCGCCGGGGCCCAGCGGGTCGCCGAAGACGCCCTGGCGAGCCTGGCCGCACCGGAAACGTCCTCGACGAAACCGTCCGCGCCCCGGACCACCAAGCCGCAGTAGCACACGACGTCATGACCCGCTCGGATCAACAATTCCGCCGTAATTGACTCCACGGAGTGACACTGGACGCCGCTCCGGACCTCTGTCGTTCACACTGAGCAACCACCAGAGTGATACTGACCGCGTATGGAGCACTCCCCAGCGTGATGATTGCTGACTACAGTGTTCGGCGGACGTTTAGTAGCTTGAGCGCTCGGGCCCCGGCATTCGCCGGGTGCCCGCGAACACCCGGCCAGGGCCACACCGCCCTGCACCGCCCGGGCGTTCAGGCACAAGGGCCCGCACCCGTCACCTGGGCCCTTACCTGTGGGAGGGGAAAACGTGCCGCTCACTGCTCCGTGGGGCGACAGCTCGACCGAAGCCCTGCCCGGAACGTCGGGGGGCTCGGTGCAAGTCGAGCCCGCCTCCATTCCGAGGCTGGTGAACGCGCTGCAGGAATCGCTGGATGCGGTCGGCCTGCAGATCGAGCACGCCATCACCGAACTGCGCATCCGGCCCTGGGCCGGCGATCCGATCAGCGCCGACGCGGCCGAGGAGTTCAACCGGCGCTCCGTCGGCGGCGACGACGACGCGCTGAGCGCGCTGTGCGGTTACCGCGACCAACTGCAGGCGGCCGCCGAGTCGCTGCGGCTCGCCAGCCGGCAGTACGAACGGATCGATGACGACAGCGCTGCGGGCATCGGCGGGGGTTGCTGATCCCGATGAGCGATCACCGTTGGCAGGGATACCGCCACCCCGAGCTGTTCGCGCAGATCAACGAGGGCCCCGGGCCGGACGGCTCGATCGACAGCGTCCGGCGGTGGGGCGAACTCACCCGCGCGCTGAGCGATATCGACGCCGGGCTGGCCGCTGCCGTGTCGTCGGCGATGGCCGGTTGGCAGGGCATCGCGGCGGACAGCGCCCACGACGGGCTGCGCCCGCTGGGCGACTGGGCGGCCCAGGCTCAGCAGGCCACCAGCGTGATGCGGGAACGGGCCGAACAGCAGGCGGAGTTCATCAGCAAGGCCCGCCAGGACATGCCGCCTCCGGTGCAGATCACCACCGAGGAACCGAGCACCTCGGAAACGCTACTCACGCACCTCTTCGGCGGGCAGACCGACTACGAGTTGCAGGAAGCCAAGCAGCATGCCGCCGAACAGCGGGCCTTCGACGTGATGCGCACGTACGAGGCTTCGACGCAGGACAACACCACGTCGCTGGCGTCGTTCACCCAGCCGCCGCAGGTGGTGGTCGACGCCCCGATCAGCGGCGGCTCCGGCAGGCAGCAGAACGTGACCATCAGCTGGGGCGCCACTTCGGTGCCCGCGGCGCGAGTTCCCTCGACGCCGACGACGCTTTCCGCGCGAGTCCCCGAGCAGCGACCGGGGCCGCCGGGTGCCGGCGGATCGACGCGCGGCGGTGACGGTCGCTCTTCGGACAAGTGGGCGCGCAAGGACCGCGACGACGCGGTGGACCAGAAGGTGACCGAAAAGGTCGGCCGCCAAGGCGGGTTCTTCGACGAGCCGCAGACGTTGTCCCGCCCGGTGATCGGCGGCGAGCCCGGACAATGACGGTCACCGACACCAGCCGCCAGCTCCACCTGTCGGCACTGGAGTTCGATGTGCTCATCGAGCACCTCGGATTGGAGACCATGCCGCTGGTACTCAAGGTCCCATCACCCGGACGCACCCACAGCGAACGCGCGAAGCTGGTGGAATCGGCGTGGCGATCGCTGGGCGCCCGCGAACTCGGCCGTCCGACCGGGCTCGATCCGGACCTCGAATGGATGCTGCGGCTGCTGGCCCGCCCCGGCCGCGAGGTCGACGGGCGGATCTGGTTGCGGCGCAGCGTTCGGGTGCTCGCGGCCTCCGATGCCGAATCCGAGCACGCGGTGCTGGCCGTGAAGGACGGGGACACCTTCGGCCTGCGGCCAGCAGCGGCGAGCGGGCTGCCGCGAGAAGCGGTTTCGGTGCTGCCGAGGCTCCGGCCTGGCCCCGGCCGTTCGGTGTCGGTGCGCAGCGGCGATCTCGACGGCGCCGCCGCGGACGCGGGCGACAACGTCGAGCAGCTGCAAAGTGCGTTGCAGCGCCGGGGAATCCGCCCGGACGACGCCGAGATCCTGATGAGCATGGCCGCCGGGGTCGACGCGCGCGGGCAGTTCGGCACTGCCGCCCGCGACCGGGTCGGTCGCCGCGTCCGAGCCGATCGGGTCATCGGCTTCTTCGACACCGCGCACGGCCGGTACGCCCAGCTGCGGCGGGAGTCGCCATCCGGCGACCTGTGGAGCACCGTCTCACCGGTCGACACCCGCCGCCTGATCGGGCACCTCGAGGAGCTGCTCGCCGAGGTGACCGCAGAACCGTGATCCACGGCCTGCTTTGCCTTTCACCGCAAGGAAAAGCGCGGCCGGTGCCTGTTGGGGCCACCGACCGCGCCGCAGAGCCGAAGATGCCTACACCACCGGTTCGACGATGCGCTCCCGCGCCTCCGGGGCCGCCGAGCGCTTCGCGTCCGCCGCCTGGTCGTCGGGCTGCGTCTGCGAATCCCGCTCCGCCTCGACCCGCTTGGCGTACACCTCGACCTCGCGGGCCACGCGCGCGTCGTCCCAGCCGAGCGCCTCGGCCATCAACCGCGCGACCGGTTCGGCGCATTCCACGCCGCGGTGCGCGTACTCGATGGAGATCCGGGTGCGCCGGGTCAGCACGTCCTCCAGGTGCAGCGCGCCTTCGTGGCTGCACGCGTAGACAACCTCGGCCTGCAGGTAGTTCGGCGCAGTCGGGATCGGCTTGAGCAGCTCGGGCCGCTCGTCGCCGAGGGCGAGCACATCGTGGATCTCCGAGCCGTAGCGGTCCAGCAGGTGCCGGATGCGGTACGGGTGCAACCCGTGCGCGGCGGCCAACTGGTCGGCCTGGTTGATCAGCGCGTGGTATCCGTCGGCGCCGAGCAGCGGCACCCGGTCGGTGATCGACGATGCCATCCGCCCGGTGATGTCCGGCGCGACGGCGTCCACGGCGTCGGCCGCCATGACCCGGTACGTCGTGTACTTGCCGCCGGCGATCGCCACCAGCCCGGGCGCGACCCGCGCGACCGCGTGTTCCCGGGACAGCTTCGAGGTTTCCTCGCTCTCCCCGGCCAGCAGCGGCCGCAGCCCCGCGTAAACGCCTTCGATGTCGTTGTGGGTCAGCGGCGTCGCCAACACCGAGTTGACGTGCTCCAGCAGGTAGTCGATGTCCCTCTTGGTGGCCGCGGGGTGCGCCAGGTCGAGGTGCCAGTCGGTGTCGGTGGTGCCGACGATCCAGTGGTTGCCCCACGGGATGACGAACAGCACCGACTTCTCGGTGCGCAGGATCATCCCCGACTCGGCCACGATGCGGTCGCGGGGCACCACGATGTGCACGCCCTTGCTGGACCGGACCCGGAAACGCCCGCGCCCGCCGGAGAGCTTCTGCAGCTCGTCGGTCCACACCCCGGTCGCGTTGATCACGGCCTGCGCGCGGACCTCGACCTCTTCGCCGGACTCCACGTCACGCACCCGGACCCCGGCGATCCGGTCGGCCTCCCGCAGGAAACCGGTGACCTGCGTGGACGTCGTGATCACGGCGCCGTAGCGGGCGGCGGTACGGCCTACCATCATGGTGTGCCGCGCGTCGTCGGCCTGGGCATCGTAGTAACGGATGCCGCCGATCATCGCGTTGCGCTTCAGCGCCGGCACCATCCGCAGCGCGCCAGCGCGCGTGAGGTGCTTCTGCCCCGGCACGGACCGGGCGCCGCCCATCGTGTCGTAGAGGAACAGGCCCGCGGCGGTGTAGGGGCGCTCCCAGAACCGGTGGGTCAGCGGGTACAGGAACGGGACCGGCTTCACGAGGTGCGGCGCGATCCGGGTGAGCATCAGCTCGCGTTCCCGGAGGGCCTCCCGGACCAGCGAGAACTCCAACTGCTCCAGGTAGCGGAGTCCGCCGTGGAACAGCTTGCTGGAACGGCTGGAAGTACCTGCCGCCAGGTCGCGGGCCTCCACCAGCGCCACCCGCAGCCCGCGGGTGGCCGCGTCCAGCGCCGCACCCGCACCGACCACGCCGCCGCCGATCACGACGATGTCGAACTCGTCCGAGCCGAGCCGCCGCCAGTTCTTCGCCCGCTCGGCGGGCCCCAACGTGCCCTTCAACCGGTTCTCGGTTTCGATTTTGTCCTTGGACACCAGGCGTCCTCCTCGCTCGAATCGCGTCCCACCGCTAACCACCCCGCCGACGCGGAACCCGGACTCGGCGCCAGTCCGGACTGCGGTGGACATCATGCCCGACCTGCACCCTTCGTGCCCGGTTCGGCACTCCGCGCATTTCCTGCCTGCTCGACCCGCACGCCGCGGTTGCGCAGGACCTCGATATCGGCGCGCGTCGTCTGCGAATCCACAATCACGACGTCGAAGTCCTCGACCGGAGCGACCGCGTGCAGCGCTCGCCGGCGGAACTTGGTGTGGTCGACGTAGAGCACCCGCCGCCGCGCCGAGGCCAGCATGGCCTTCTTGATCTGCACCATTTCCTGCTGCGGGTAGCAGCAGATCCCGTCGGTCACGGCGGAGACCGACATGATCGCCAGGTCTACGCGCAGGTTCCGCAACGCCTCCAGCGCCATCCCGCCGACGAACGCGTCGGCCCACGGCAGGTAGTCGCCGCCCACGCAGATCAGGCTGATGCCCGGAACCCCGGCGAGTTCGCCGAACACCCCGCGGTGATTGGTGACGACGGTCGCCGGCGCGCGTTCCGGCAGCAGCCGGGCCAGGTACACGCCGGTCGTCGAATCGTCGAGCACCAGCGCCTGCCCCGGCTCGATCAGTTCCGCCGCGGCCCGGGCGATTTCTTCCTTCTCCGCGGTGTTCTGCTGCAACCGGTATTCCGACGCTGCCTCGTAAAGCAGCGAAGAAGCCGCGGAAACGTAGCCGCGGTTGCGGTGCACCAGCCCCTGCGATTCGAGGTCGGCGAGGTCCCGGTACACCGTCATCGCGCTGGCTCCGACGGTCTCGACAAGATCGTCGATCCGCATGTTGCCTTTCGCCATGACCAGCTCGGTGATCTTGCGCCGCCGGTCCTGCTGCTTCCCCGACGGGCGTCGACCGGACATCTCGTCCACCTCAAATCCCTGGTCATCGCGAAATCCCTGGTCATCGCGCCTGGGACGGCCCCCGCGCGGTCCGGCGCGGTCCGAAGCCGACCCAGCGTCACCGACTAACTGATAGAAACATCATCAGGGGCGTCTTGCGGCGTTTGTTTTCACAAGTTTAGTGGGATCTGCCGTGCGCGTCGATGCCTGGGGTACGCCCCGCACCGCGGGCTGCTCACCGGGCCCGCGCCACCCGCTGATCGAGATCACCGATCACGGCTCGGGCTCCGCTACTACCAGCCGATACGCACGACTAGGCGGTACAGACCAACCTGTTGCCTACGAGTGGCGGCATGCATGGACACGTGTTGCTATGCGGCAGTACCGTCCCGACTCACTCCATCTCGGACAGTCACGAAACCCGCCTGTGCCCACGGCGGCATTAAGAGGGGAACGGCAGAATGAGTCTTGGTGAGATCTTCCTCTGGGAGATGATGGGGACGGCAATACTCACCCTGTTAGGTTGCGGCGTCGTTGCGAACACCGTGCTGCGCAAGAACCGTGGCTACGAAGGCGGTTTCTTGCTCGTCAACTTCGGTTGGGGTTTCGCGGTTTTCGCCGGCGCGAGCGTTGCGGCGCCGTCCAACGCGCACATCAACCCAGCGGTGACGCTCGGGCTCGCGGTCAACGGCCAAGTCCCGTGGTCGGAAGTTCCCGTCTACATCATCGCGCAGCTCGTCGGTGGCACGCTGGGCGCGATTCTCTGCTGGGCCGCCTACAAGCTGCAGTTCGACACCCACGACGACCCGGCGAACACCCTCGGCGTCTTCGCCACCAGCCCGACCGTGCCGAACGCGCCGTGGAATCTAATCACCGAGATCATCGGCACGTTCGTGCTGGTCTTCTGGATCATCCTCAGCCCGCAGGCGGGTGTCGGCGAAACGCCCGGCGTGCCGTCGTTCGGCAACGCGGCGCTCGGTTACGCCGCGGTCGCCTTCATCGTAATCGGAATCGGAAACTCGCTCGGCGGACCGACCGGGTACGCCATCAACCCCGCACGCGACCTCGGGCCGCGCATCGCCTACGCGATCCTGCCGATCCGCCGCAAAGGCTCCGCCGACTGGGGCTACTCCTGGATTCCGATCGCCGGCCCGGTCCTCGGTGGCGTGCTGGCCGGCCTGCTGGCGCTGGCACTGCCCATCAGCTGACCCAACGCTCCACTGAAGGAAGGTAAGACGAAAATGGCCTCGTACGTCGCCGCCATCGATCAGGGAACCACGTCGACGCGGTGCATGATCTTCGACCACTCCGGCCGAGTCGTGACCGTCGACCAGATGGAGCACCGGCAGATCTTCCCCAAAGCCGGCTGGGTCGAGCACGACCCGAACGAGATCTGGCAGAACACCCGGCAGGTCTGCGCGAGCGCGCTGGCCAAGGCCGACCTGGTGGCCTCGGACATCGCGGCCTGCGGCATCACCAACCAGCGGGAAACCTCCGTGGTTTGGGAGAAGGCCACCGGCAAGCCGGTCTACAACGCGATCGTCTGGCAGGACACCCGCACCGACGAGATCGTCAACTCGCTGGCGTCCGGCGAAGGCGGCCAGAACCGGTACCAGAGCAAGACCGGCCTTCCGCTGGCGACCTACTTCTCCGGCCCCAAGGTGAAGTGGATCCTGGACAATGTGGACGGTGCCCGGGAGCGCGCCGAGAAGGGCGAGCTGCTGTTCGGCAACATGGACACCTGGGTGCTGTGGAACAGCACCGGTGGCCCGGACGGCGGGCTGCACATCACCGACCCGACGAACGCCTCCCGAACGTTGCTGATGGACCTGGAGCGGCTCGAATGGGACGCCGGTATCTGCGCCGAGATCGGGGTGCCTACGGCGATGCTGCCGGAGATCCGGTCCTCGTCGGAGGTGTACGGGAAGTTCCGGGAACGCGGCGTGTTCGGGGGAATCCCGATCGCCGGCATCCTCGGCGACCAGCAGGCCGCCACCTTCGGGCAGGCCTGCCTGTCGCCCGGTGAGGCCAAGAACACCTACGGCACCGGCAACTTCGTGCTGCTCAACACCGGGACCGAGCGGGTGATCAGCCAGAACGGCCTGTTGACCACGGTCGGCTACAAGATCGGCAGCAACGACACGGTGTACTGCCTGGAGGGTTCCATCGCGGTCACCGGGTCGCTGGTGCAGTGGCTGCGGGACAACCTCGGCATCATCGCCACCGCCCCGGAGATCGAACAGCTCGCCCGCAGCGTCGACGACAACGGTGGCGCGTACTTCGTGCCCGCGTTCTCCGGGTTGTTCGCCCCGCACTGGCGCTCCGACGCGCGCGGCGCGATCGTCGGCCTGACCCGGTACGTCAACCGCGGCCACCTGGCCCGCGCGGTGCTGGAGGCCACGGCGTTCCAGACCCGCGAGGTGATCGAGGCCATGAACGCCGACTCCGGCGTGCCGTTGAAGTCGCTGAAGGTGGACGGCGGCATGGTGGTCAACGAGCTGCTGATGCAGTTCCAGGCCGACATCCTCGGCGTCCCGGTGATCCGCCCGGTGGTCGCCGAGACCACCGCGCTCGGCGCGGCCTACGCGGCGGGCCTCGCGGTCGGCTTCTGGACCAGCGAGGAGGACATCCGCTCGAACTGGGCCAAGGACAAGCAGTGGGACCCGCAGATGCCGACGGAGCTCCGCGAAAAGCAGTACCACCAGTGGCAGAAAGCGGTTACGAAGACCTTCGACTGGGTGTCCTAAGCCCCAATCCACCGATGATCTTGGGTAACGGTTCGGTGGCGAGAGCACGAGATGCCCTTCTGACCTGGGATGATTGATCTTGCGTAGGGATCGATCAACATGGATTGGAAGGGCATCTCGCAGGTGCGATCTTCTCATAGTGCGGCGCGGGTGAGCGCGGTGTTCGACGATGCGAATCTGGTGGCTTCGGCGGGGCTGGTTCCGGTGATGCGGTTGGCCGAACGCGTCGGGTTGTCCGAGCTTGTCGCCGAGGGTGTCCGGGTTCCCGGTTCGGAGGGTGCGAATGCGGATGCGAAGGTGGGCTCGATCGTGGCCGGGATGCTCACCGGCGCCGACAGCATTGATGATCTCGATGTGATCCGGCATGGGGCGATGCCGAAGTTGTTCGGCGGGATCCGGGCACCGTCCACTGTGGGCACGTTTCTGCGTGCTTTGACGTGGGGGCATGCCCGGCAGGTGGAGTCGGCCGCGCGGGAGTGCCTGGTGGGCCTGGCCCGGCAGACTCCGGTGCTGGCCGGCGCCGCTGAGAGGACGTTCATCGATGCTGATTCCACCCTGGGCAGGGTGTTCGGCCACGCGAAGCAGGGTGCGGCGTTCGGGCACACCAAGATCGGCGGTCACAATGTGCGGCTGCGGGGTTACCACCCGCTGCTGACCACGCTGTCCACGCCCCGATCGGCGCCGGTGGTTGCCGCCACGAGGATGCGTGGCGGCAACGCCGGCTCGGCGCGGGGTGCGGCGTCGTTGGTCACCGAGACGATCAACCTTGCACGGCGGTGCGGCGCCGGGCCGGGCCGGATGCTGTTTCGCGGTGATTCCGCCTTCTACGTAGGCGAAGTCGTCTCCGCCTGCCGGGCGCAAGGTGTGGAGGTGTCGATCACGGTGGCGCAGTATCCGAACGTGCAGCGCGCGATCGCCGGCATCGCCGAGGACGCGTGGACGGCGATCAAGTATCCCCAGGCCGTCTGGGACGAGGCCAGCCAGTCCTGGGTCAGTGACGCCGAGATCGCGGAAACCGAATTCACCGCCTTCGCCAGCGATAAAGCCCATCGGGTGGCTGGTCGGTTGATCGTGCGCCGGGTCAAAGACAAAAACCACGCTGATGCCCTGTTTCCCGTCTGGCGGTATCACGCCTGCTTCACCACCAGCAGCCAGCCGCTGGTCGAGGCGGAGAAAACCCACCGTGCGCACGCGATCATCGAACATGTCAACGACGACCTCAAACACGGCCCGCTGGCCCACATCCCATCCGGGGTCTTCAGCGCCAACGCCGCCTGGCTGACGCTGGCCGCCCTGACCCACAACCTGCTGCGCGCCGCAGGCAGTCTGACCAGTGCTTTCCACGCCAAAGCCCGCGCCGCGACCCTGCGCCGCACACTGATCAACATCCCGGCACGGGTGGCCCGACGAGCCCGCTCGATCACACTGCACCTCCCGGAAAACTGGCCCCGCCAACACGACTGGCACCACCTGTTCCACACCACCCACGCCCCACCCGAAACAGCCTGATCACCCTCCCCCAACCCGCCCGCAAGGGCCCAACCCAGGAACCATGGAAAAGCTGGGCAGACCAGCGGATTCCGCACGTCCACACCCCACCACAATGATCAACAAAGGAAACCAAGATCACTTCAAACCCGCCTCGGTGGATTGGGGCTAAGGACCTACTGTTGCAGTGAATCTACGACAGGCGTTTCAGGCTCCCAGACAGGGATGATCGCGATCCCCGCTGGCCCATAGCGTGTTGCGGCGGCGTGATCTGCACCTTGCGAACGAGTCGCGAGAGCAGGTCGCGCCGCCGTGTTACTGGGAGCGTGTTCCACTCCTCGATCAGGCGCCGCGCAATGATCTGAGCAGGCTCGGATTCTTGGCTGTTGGCTTGCTGTTCGGCGCTGGCGAGCCGTTCAGCGGCCGACTGCTGTTCTGCGAGCAGCTCAGCACGTGTCTGGTCGTACTCTTCCTCGGTCATGCGCTCGGCGATCAGGTGCCGCCGCAGCGTTGCGAGCTGCTTGTCGATGCGGTCGAGCTCGTCCTGTGCCTCCTTGGCGGTCGTGCGTGTGGTGAGCTGCAAGTGCTCGGACCGGCGGGCACTTTCAGCCGCCTCGCCGATGTCGTCGGCTAGCTCGTTAAGCCACTCCTTTACGCGGTTGACGGCCCGGTGTTCGGAGATGGTCACCATCCGAACACCACCGCTGTCGGTACTTCTCCTGCAGATGAGCTGCACGTACAGCCGCTCACGGTTCCCGGTCCGATCCCGCCGTGTCATTGCCGCGTTGCAGTCTCCGCACTGGACCAGGCCGGACAAGGTTTAGCGGGCGACAATTCGCCGCGGGTGTTGCTCGCCGCGCTTCAACCGCGTTTGCTTGTACTGCTCCCACTCCTCCTCGGTGATGATGGCTGGATGTGCGCCAACGTCCCATCGCATCTGCGGGAATGCCTCGGTGATCTTGTTGCCGTCAGCGTCGACGGGTACGCAACGTAGGAGCCCGGCGCCGAATCCGGTGTCGAGCATGTCGCGGACAGTCTTGGCATTCCACGGCTTTCCCCGGGCGTTGAGAATGCCGCGACGGTTGAGCTCCCGAGCGATGCCCGGGCCGCCACCGCCGCTGATGTAGGCGCTGTACATCCATGCAAGCGTCTCGGCCTGCTCCGGGTTGATCTCGTAGCGCTCCTCTTCCCCTTTGCCGTGGACGCAGTCGGCTTGGTCGGCGGTCTCGGAATGGGTCTCGAACGCCTGGCAGTGATGCGTTGACGCTGTGCAGTCGGCGGGCCGCTGGATCGTTGATCTCGTCTCGGGCGCCTGGTCGTCTGCCAAGCAGGCCGTCGTTGATCACGTGCGCGGCGTCGTCGACTTCGTGCGCGGCTTGCCGGGTTCGATCCTCGACGCGCTGGGGAATCTGGGCTCGCTGCTCGTGGATTCCGGCCGTGCGCTGCTGCAAGGGCTCTGGGATGGCATCTCGGGCGCGATTGGCTGGCTGCAGGGCAAGGTGTCCGGCGCCCTGTCCTCGATCCGTGACCTGTTCCCGTTCAGCCCGGCGAAAGAGGGTCCGTTCAGCGGGCGCGGCTACACCACGTTCAGTGGTCGCGCCCTGATCACCGACTTCGCCTCGGCGATCGCCGCCGACGGCACGGGCGCGGTCAGGGTCGAGTGAAACATCCGTCCACACTGGACATAGTTATCGACCGGCAGGCGGCGCAACCCGCATTCTCGGGGGTTGCACCGCCTTTCACCGTCGGTGTTCTTGGGGCAGACCAGCGGCACCGGCCGACCAGCCCCGCGCCTCGACGGCCACACCTGCGAACTGCGCGACGTTGACGAGTTCCGCACCCGGAGAGCTGCGACGTCTGGCCAACCTAGGGTGCTGACCAAACGCCGCAGCCCATGGACCAGCCATCGACCTGCGAAATCGGCGACTGGGTTTCGGGACGCGAACGTCACTCGCGTGCGTCCACTCTAAACACAACACCGTTTCAGGCAAATACCGATTGGTATATGCCACCCCTTCGGGCGAACAAGAGCCCGCATCGACCGGCCGCGCCCGCGCCACAGACGAACCGGCCTGGCTACATCACGACTCGCGCCGCCGATACGCCTTGCTCCGTTCGGCGTCAGGGGACGACCTGGACCTCGTCGCCTGGGTTCAGGGTGTCGAAGAACCGCTTCGCCGCCGTCGTGGACAGGTGCACGCAGCCGTTGGACTGGGCTCGCAGGCTTCCCTCGTGGAAGGCGACGCCGGCGTTGGTGAAGAACACCGAATTCGGCATCGGCGCATTATTGAACTCGCTGCTGCGGTGGTCGGCGTCCTTCCACTGCACCCGGAAGACACCGGTCAGGGTCTCCGATCCCGGCTTGCCGCTGGTGATCGGGACCGGGCCATAGCTGGTGGTCCCGTTGCCCTGGAGCCAGGCCTGCTTAGTCGACAGGCTCACGCACGCCTTGGCGCTCGCCCGGCACGGACTCGGACTGCCGCCCGTGGCCTGCGCGGTGACGACTCCGCCGGCGAGCACACCGCCGGCGATCAGGGCCGCCACGGTGAGCGCCTGCGCTTTCCTGATGCCCATCTTCTCCTCATGCCTTCGCGCATCGCTTTGGATCCCCGACGATGCCACACGCCGATGCAGCGCCCGATCCGCGAACGGGTCGCGCCACGCCCGAGCGGGCACCCCAGGGGGAACATGCGGTTTCTCTCGATTGCCTTTATGCACTGGGAAAAACATCGAATCGACATCGAGTGACCAACGTCACTCTCAGCACTTGCACGGCAGCGATTCGCACAGTACGCGGTCGCGCACCCGACGTGACCAAACCGCGTTCGCTCCCCCACGAGCACCCTGGCTCAAACCGTTCTCGAATCGACGAAACCGAACGACGCCACTTTTCGTCGATCAACCCAAGCAAGGCACATTCGGACTTGATCAACTCGGCCCCAGGCCCACGGCTGGCTTGAACCTTCCGGATTCTGATGATTTGTCCGATTCGAGGCGGGGCCGGCTTGTTCGGGTTCCTCCCGGATCGGCGCGCGTGGAAAGCGAGTGGGATGAAGACCGGGAAAGCAGCTGCAAGCCGCTGCCCGTGGGCACCCGGATCCCAGACGCGGTGGTCGGCGGGTCGGCGTCTTCGCGCTGGATTCCAGCCATGACGCCACTCGTCTTGTGGTGGTCACCCAGAAGGGCTGAGCCGCCGAGCACCTCGGCTTGGACGTTGTGGCCGGGTGGTGCCTGCCGAATCGCACCACCCGGCTCATGGCACCGCCGCGCGCCGGTCGAGGGGCGACTCGTCACGGCATGGCGGTGTGGCATTTCCGGCTTCGGGACGTCCGGCGATCGGTCTCCAGGATCACCGGACTTGGCCGGGCATCGTTGGTCGCGCCGGACGAAATCGTTGCTGTCCCGGCAGATCGACTAGCGCGGCGCGTTGCTCGCCGCCAGCAGGTCAGCCAGCACTCGTGATCTGGCTTTGCCGTTGTGCTCATCGGGATGTCCACCAGCAGTGCACGGCTCTCCGGCAGCGGGCGGAGCCCGAGCCGGTCCGCGATCAGCTCGGGGCGGTAGCCGACCGCGATCCGCACCGGCATTCCGCCCACGTAACCGGATTCCGTGGTCTCCAGGGTCTGCACGTCGCCCTGCGCGTCGAACCAGACGATCGGCACCTCGGTCCCCAGCCGCTGCAGCCCGGCGAGAACGGCGAGAGAAACAATGCAGTCCCCGGACACCACGGTCGGAACCTCACCTCGGTCGACGGCACGAGCTACCTCGTCCGCGACGGCGGGGTACAGCACGCCGAGGCGCTGCCACACGTCGCCGTGGGGCAGCGGCAGCTCCATTGCCGTGAGGTCGGGCGGCAGCGGAAGACCGGGCTCCGGCAGTCGCTCACCGGGGTGGTAAAGCACCGAAACAATCGCCATGGCCCGAGATTAAGGGTCTCGGGCAACGTCGGCGACCGGTTTTCCGGACAGTATCAACGGAAGTCGTCGGCGTGGTCGACGGCCCACTGGGTGAAGGTGCGTGCGGGACGCCCGGTCACCTGCTCGACCGTCCGCACCGGCACCTCCGGGTTCTGCGCGCTCTGCTGCCGGTAGGAGAGCAGCGTGTCTGCGACGCCCGCCGGAACGCCGTCGACGACCCAGCGGGCGCGGGTTTGCTCAGGAGTCTCCTCCTCAAGCCTGATCTCCCGGCCGATCGCGGCGCCGATCGCCTGCACCTGCTCGCCCACCGTGATTGATTCCGGCCCGCTCAGCGGGTAGGCCACCCCGGAGTGCCCCTCCTCCAGCAGGGCGGTCACCGCCACTGCCGCTATGTCGTCCTCGTGAATCGGCGTCTGCCGCGCTTCGGCGTACGGCTCGCGGACGACGCCTTCGGCGCGGATCGATTCGGCCCAGGCCAAGGAGTTCGTCGAGAAGGGGCCGGGTCGGAGGTAGGTCCACTCGAAGCCGCCCGCCGCCACCGCCTCTTCGAGCACGCGGTGCCGCTCGCCGATCAGGTTGCTGTCGGCGAACTCCACCGCCTTCGAGGACAGCAGCACGATACGTCGGACGCCGGCCGCCTTCGCCTGCTCGACGAACGTCCCGACGCCTTCGGGCACCGGGAACAGGAAGACGCGGTCGACGCCGGCAAGCGCCTTCGCCAGCACATCCGGCTCGGTGAGGCCGCCACCGACGACCTCGACACCGCCGGGCAGCCCGGCCGTTTCCGGCCGCCTGGTCAGCGCCCGCACCGGCGCTCCGGCCGCCAGCAGACGATCGACCACACGACGCCCTACGTTGCCGGTCGCGCCGCTCACCAACACGGTCATGGAGAATCCCCTCAGCTCACTGGATGATCACATTCACGCTAGGACCTCCAGCGCACTCGAAGTCAATCGAACGAGCGGTTCATCCCCGATGTCGGCTTCGAGCCCGATATCCGGTGGGTGGCAAGCCTCGCCGGAGCAGCCCTGCTGCGATCAGGTCGCCCCACAACTCCGCCGGCACCGGTCGATCGAACAGTTCGGCGTTACCCCGGACCTCCTCGGCCGACCGGGCCCCCACCACGACACTCACGACCGCAGGATGTTCTGCGGCGAAGGCCATCGCAACCTGCGGGACGCTCACGCCGTGGCGGTGGATCACCTCCGCCATGCGGGCCACGCGCGCTCGCAGTTCCGGCGCGGCCGGGGCGTAGTCGTACATGGCTTCCGGCCCCAGCTCGTCGGTGGCCAGCACACCGCCGTTGAAGACGCCGGCGGCGAGGACCGACACGTTGCGCCGGAGGCACGCCGGCAACATGCTGTCCACTGCGGACTGTTCGAGCAAGGTGTACCGGCCCGCGAGTAGCACCGCGTCCACATCGGTTTCCGCCACGAACCGCTCCAGCATCTGCCACTGGTTCATGCCGACCCCGATCGCGCCGATCACGCCCTGGGCCCGCAGCTCGTGCAAGGCCGGGTACGCCTCGCTGACGGCCTGCGCCCAGTGGTCGTCCGGGTCATGGATCAGCACCAAGTCGATGCGGTCCAGGCCGAGCCGCCGCAGGCTGTCATCCAACGAGCGCCGCACCCCGTCGGCGCTGAAGTCCCAAACCCTCCGGTGATCGGCGGGAACCTCGAAACCCGCGTCGTCCTGCATCCCCGCGCCTCGCGGATCGGGCACCAGCAGCCTGCCGACCTTGGTGGACACGGCAAACTCGTCCCGCGGGCGCCCTGCGAGGGCTCGGCCGAGCCGACGCTCGGCCAGTCCTAGCCCGTAGTGCGGAGCAGTGTCGAAGTAACGGATTCCTGCGCCCCACGCCGCATCTACCGCACCGAGCGCGGTGTCTTCGTCCACCGCGCGGTACAGGTTGCCGATCACGGAGCCCCCGAACCCCAGCGCCGAGACCGAAACCTCGGACCCACCCAGCCGATCCGACTTCATGCGCCGTGGCTTCTGGGTAACTCCCACACCTGCTTCAACCCGGTGTCCGCGCCCGAGTAGTCGTCCTCGACGGCCAAGAGCTCGGACATCGTGGCCTGCCAGGCGACATTCACGGGGTGGTCGCGCAAGGCACGCCGCATCGCCCGGTAGTCCTCAACCTCCACCACGTGGAACAGGTCCTGGCCGTCGCGCCAGATCCGCCAGCTGTGCACGCCCGCAGCCCGCAGCGCCGCGTCGAGTTCGGCCGGGATAACCGCGTGCACCCGCTCGTACTCGGCTTCCTTGCCGGTTTTGAGCTTGGTGTGCAAGGCAATTCTCTGCATCTCCAGGTCCTTTCAGTTCTTCCGCAGGCGCAGGCCCTGCATCCCGCCGTCCACCGCGAGCGCCGTGCCGGTGGTGGCCCCGGCCGCCGGACCGGCCAGGTAGGCGACGGCCGCGGCGACTTCGGCCACCGACACGAGCCGCCCGGTGGGCTGGCGGGCCTGCAGCGCACGCAGTTCCGCGTCCGGATCGTCGGCGGCCGCGAGCAGCCGGCGCACCCAGGGCGTATCGACGGTGCCCGGGTTGACGCAGTTGACGCGGATTTCCTCCGACACGTGGTCGGCGGCCATCGCCAAGGTCAGCGACAGCACCGCGCCTTTGCTCGCGCTGTAGAGCGCCCGGTTGGGCAGCCCCGCCGTGGCCGCGATCGAACAGGTGTTCACGATCGCCGCGGCCGACGACTCGCGCAGATGCGGCAGGCACGCTCGGGTCGTGCGCACGATGCCCAAGACGTTGACGTCGAAGACCCGGCGCCACTCGTCGTAGTGGTTGGTCTCGACCGTGCCCTGCGCACCGATCCCAGCGTTGTTGACCAGGACGTCCACACCGCCGAGCCGATGCGCGACCTGCTCGACCGCCGCGGACACCGACTCCTCGTCGACCACGTCGCAGCGTAGTCCCAGCACGTCCGCCGGCACGCCGGACGGGTCGAGGTCGAGGGCTGCGACCGCGGCGCCGCGTGCGGCGAGCTCGGTGACCACCGCCAAGCCGATACCCGAACCACCTCCGGTGACGACGGCGGTCTGACCGGCGAATTGGCTCATGCGTCCGTCCCCCCGGCGATCGACTTCCAAACCGTGCCGTCGGGGTATTCGTAGTCGACCATCGCCTCCGGTCGCAGCCGCGCGGAGAACCCGGGGCGGCTCGGGGCCAGGTAGTTGCCGCCGCTGAGCCTCACCGGGTCGACGAAGTGCTCGTGCAGGTGGTCGACGTACTCGATGACCCGGTCGTCCATCGACCCCGACACCGCGACGAAGTCGAACATGGCCAGGTGCTGCACCAGCTCGCACAGGCCGACCCCGCCCGCGTGCGGGCACACGGGCACCCCGAACTTCGCGGCGAGCAACAGGATCGCCACGTTCTCGTTGACCCCGGCGACGCGCGCGGCGTCCAGTTGCAGGTAGGACAGGGCGTTCGCCTGCAACAGCTGCTTGAACACGACCCGGTTCGCCACGTGCTCGCCGGTGGCGACCCGGACCGGCGCGATCGCCTGCGCGATGGCGGCGTGCCCCAGCACGTCGTCCGGGCTGGTCGGTTCCTCCACCCACCACGGGTCGAACGGGGCGAGTTCACGGATCCAGTCGATCGCGGTCCCCACGTCCCAGCGCTGGTTGGCGTCGACCGCGATGCGGATGTCCGGCCCGACCGCCTCGCGGGCGATCCGCAGCCGCCGGACGTCGTCCGCCAGGTCCGCTCCGACCTTTAGCTTCACCTGCCGGAACCCCTGCTTGACCGCATCCCGGCAGAGACGCCGCAACTTCTCGTCGGAATATCCGAGCCAGCCCGGAGTCGTGGTGTACGCCGGGTAGCCGCCGTCCCGGAGCTGCGCCGCGCGCTCCGCCCGACCCGGCTCGGCCCGCTGCAGGATCTCCAATGCCTCGCCCGGTGTCAGGGCATCGCTGAGGTATCGGAAGTCGACGAGCTCGACCAACTGCTCCGGTGCCAGCTCGGCGAGCAGCTGCCACAACGGCTTGCCCGCCCACTTGGCCTTCAGGTCCCAAAGGGCGTTGACCACGGCCGCGATCGCCATGTGCACCACGCCTTTTTCCGGCCCCAGCCAGCGCAGCTGTGAGTCGTGCACCAGCTCCCGCCACATTCCGCCGAGGTCGTCCAGGGTTTCCTTTACGGCGCGACCGACCAGTGCGGGCTCCAGCGCCCTGATCGCCGCGGTCTGCACGTCGTTTCCGCGGCCGATGGTGAAGGCGAAGCCGTGCCCCTCCAGGCCGTCGGTCGCGTCCGTGCCGATCACGACGTAGGACGCCGAGTAGTCCGGGTCCGGGTTCATCGCGTCTGAGCCGTCCAGCTCGCGGGAGGTGGGGAACCGGATGTCGTACGTCCGCAGGCCGGTGATCGTCGATGGCATCACGTCCACCTCGCTTCAGGCACTACCGCTCCTCCCGGCAACGGGTGTGTCCCTAAGGTATAGCTACCTCCACCGCGAATTCCAACTTTGATCCGCGGCGGCCTGGTCGTCGACCTCGACCGGTCGGTCCCCGACGAGCGGCGGGCAGCCGACCACCCGATCGACCTGCTCATCGTGGACGGCAGGATCATCGCAATCAGTCCCGACATGCCGGCGGCCGGCGCGGCGACCATCGACGCGACCGGCGTGCTCGTGCTGCCCGGGTTCGTGGGCACCCATCGCCACATCTGGCAGACCGTAATGCGGCATCGGGGCGCGGATTGGGGTTTCCGGGACTACTTCGGGAGATCTTCCACCGCATCGGGCCTCGGATTCGACCGGCGGACGGGTACGCGGGCACCTTGCCGGAGCCTTGACGGCACTCGACAGCGGCGTGACCACCCTCGTGGACTGTGCCCACGTCCAGAACACCCCTGCCCATGCAGATGCGGGCATCGATGCGCTGCGCGACGCCGGGATCCAGGCCGTCTTCGCGCACGGCTGGCCGTGCACCGATGCGGATTGCTGGCTGACGAACAGCACCGAGCCGAATCCGGCCGACCTGCGCCAGCTGCGGGAGAAGATACCCGGTGATGACGGCCTGATCACCCTGACCATGGGCGCACGCGGACCACGCAGCGCGGTCCCTGAAGTCACCACCGCAGACTTCAGGATGGCGCGCGAGCTCGGGATCCCGATCACCATGCACGTCTCCGGCAACGACTACGTAGCCCTGCCGGACGAAGCGGTCCTGCTCGGGCCGGATCTCACCCTCGTGCACGTCTCGAGTTGCGGCGACCGCGAGCTCGAGCTCGCGGCCGACCACGGCGTCAGCATCTCCATCTCGCCGCAGATCGAGCTGACCATGCCCGGGCTCGGCCTGCCGACGATCGAACGCCTGCTGCACGCCGGCCTCGCACCAATCCTCAGCGTGGACAGCGAAACCGCCGCAGCAGGTGACATGTTCACGTAGCTGCGGATCGCGGTCGCGGCGCGCACCGTCGCCCGCAGGACGGCAACTGTCCACAAGGGAGGTTCTGCGCTGGGCGACCTCTCATGATGCAGTTGCCTGCGGCGTGGCAGACCGCACCGGCTCGCTGACGCCGGGCAAGGAAGCCGACGTGGTGCCGCTGAGGGCCGATGACGTGAAACTTTCGCCGCTCAACGCATCCGCCGAAGCGCTCGTGCTCGCGGCACACCCGGGCAACGTCGACACGGTGCTGGTCGCCGGCCGGGTGGTCAAGCGCCACGGCAGGCTGATCGGGGACATGGCGCGGGCCGGACGGCTCGCTGCGTCCGCCAGCGAACGCCTCGGCTAGCCGTGGTTGCTTCGCGTTGCCGAACGGTGGGCCACCGGGGTTGCCCGGCAGCCCACCTCGACATCGGTCGTCACAGCATGGATTCGAGGATTTCGACGGCCCGCCGCAAGCCACCGGCTTTCTGGATCTCCTGCCGCATTTCCTTCAACCGCAGCCGAACCACCTCACTCGTGGTGATCTGCTCCAAGGCCGCCCGGAGCTGCTCCGGGGTGACTGTCTCGCAGTCCAGCCGGGTGCCCAGGTCGAGTTCCTGGATCCGGGCCGCGTTCATGAACTGGTCGGTCGCCTGCGGAACCGCGATCAGCGGCACCCCGTGGGATAGGCCCTCCATCGTGCCGCCCATGCCCGCGTGCGTGATGAACGCGCTCGCCTGCGACAGCACCCGGAGCTGCGGAATCCATTGCCGCACCTCGAAATTCGGCGGGAGCTCACCGAGTTCCGCCGGGTCCGTGGACCGCCCGACCGACATCACCACGTGCCAGTCGAGGTCGGCGAACGCCCGCAGGCATTTGCGGTAGAACTCCAACTGGTGGTTGTAGGCCGAGCCCAGCGAGATCACCAGCACCGGACGGGAATCCGGGGCCTGCCAATCCCCCTGGAATGCCCGGTCGGTGAGCATCGGGCCGACGAAGTCGAACGCGTCTGAAACCCGCTCCCCGTACTGGAACGTCTGGGGAATGGTCACGATGCCGCGGCGCGGCTTCCCCATGTCCTGGAAGGTCACCTCGACACCCTGCCGGACGAAGTACTCGTCGTACCTGGCGTGCACCGCGGAGGACTCGGGCGACGGTTCGATGCCGAAGGTCTCCTCCACGCCTTCGAAGTAGACGTGGGTCGGAGACAGCTGGATGCAGGGCACCTGCCACTTCTCCGCCAGCACGAGGGCGGGGAAGGCCGCGATGTCGTACACGATGAGATCCGGACGGTCCGCCGCGTACGCCCGTTCGAGCTGCGGCACCGCGGCCATGGTCTCGTCGAGGAACATCGTCAGGGCCGGGACCTCTTCTTCCGGCCACTCTTGCGTGGCGGCCGACGGCCCCGGCAACGTCGAGGTGTAGCGGACCGGCGACGCACCGGCCTCCTCGACCTGTGCCGCGAAGTCATCGGTCGTGGCGTACGTGACGCGGTGCCCGCGCTCCACCAGACCGGTGACCAACCCCAGTCCAGGGTTGACGTGTCCATGCGCCGGGATGGACATGAATGCGATGTGCGCGGGCCTGGTGCGGAAGCTGTTCTGAGCCGTCTTGGCCATCTGGTTCTACTCCTGATCAGAAGCGCCCTCGGTCAGCGAGGAGCGCGGAAGGTAGCTCGGATCGCAGCGCACGACCGCATCAGCCACTCGTCACAGAACATCGGCACGCGGACAGCCGGAGATCAGCAGTCAGCGCCCGGGGTTTTCAAGAGTGTGCACGAATCCCCTGACCGGGGAACGGGATGCGCGTCGAAGCGCCGTGGGTCAGACGGTGGAGTCGCCTGAACATCGCCGCGTTCGCGGCGGCTTGATCAGTGGTAGAACTGCTGCCATTGGGCCATCGTTCGAGCCTAACGGACAGCCCGCCCGATGTCGCGTCCATTTCGCCGAGGCGCGCGTGCTGTGCGGCCGGTCACGCAGCGAACACGTTCACCCGCAACGAAAACGGCGAGCGCCGGCCGAACGGCGACTTACGTTGGTGGCATGGACGTGATCGAGGTCGTGCCGAACCTCCACATGCTGCGGCTCGAATTCGGACAGGCCTACCTGTGGCACGAGGGCCGCTCCGCGACCCTCACCGACACCGCGATCGCCGGTTCCGGTTCGGCCATCACCGGGCTGCTGACCGAACTGGGCATCGATCTGGAGCTGATCGTCATCACCCACGGGCACGAGGACCACGTCGGTTCCGCCGCCGAGCTCCGGGCCGCTACCGGTGCACCGGTGCTGGCCCATGGGGCCGACGCGCCCGTCGTCCGGGGCGAGCGGAAGAAGGCCGAGCCCGTGCTGCTCGATTGGGAACGCCCCCTGTTCGAGCGCATCAACCCTAACGTCCCGCCTGCGCCGCCCTGCCCGGTCGACCACGAACTCGGCGACGGGGACGTGTTGGACTTCGCGGGCGGCGCGCGGGTGATTTCCATGCCGGGGCACACCGATGGGAGCATCGCTGTTTATTTGTCAAAGAGCCAAATTCTCTTCACTGGGGACACGATCGCCAACGTTGGCCAGCTGATTCTCGGCACGTTCAACGTGGATCGCGCGCGGACCATCGAGTCGTTCCACCGCCTCGCCGGACTCGACACCGCGGTCGCCTGCTTCGGCCACGGGGAACCGATCAGCAGCAATGCCGGTGCGGAACTCCGCGCAGTGGCGCAAAAACTCACGACGGACCCTGCTGGCTAATTCCGCGAGGGGCTGGGGCTGGTGTCACTGCGGGAGTGGTCCGGTTCTGCCTCGCCAACCGGTGTGCGGTGAACGGCCTGTTCACCTCGATAGGAGCCTGTTGCAAAATTACGCCCACCACGGACCGTGATCGATCGATCACGGCTGAGATGGCCACTGGCGGACAAACGGCGGCGATCGAGACTGATTTGGTACTTCGGTTCAGCCGTTTTCGCCGAAAACGCAACAGGCTCATAGACGACACGAACGGTCCGTTCGCTCCGTTCATCCGATGTGAGCCCGGGGCTGTTGGTGTGCGGTGAACGGCCTGTTCGCTTCGGTAAAGAGCCTGTTGCGTTTTCCGGTTTGTCCGGATGGGATCATGGTGGGGTGGCGAAGGGGTTTCGGCGGGTTGATCGTGATCAGCAGTTTCTGCTTCCGGTGGATATGCGGGAGTGGTTGCCTGCGGGTCATCTGGCGTGGTTTGTGCTGGATGTTGTCGGCGAGTTGGATATCGAGCCGTTCTGTGGCCGGTATCTGCTGGGTGGTGCCGGGCGTCGGGCGTATGACCCGAGGGTGCTGCTGGGGTTGTTGATTTATGGGTATGCGGTGGGTGAGCGTTCGTCACGTCAGATTGAGCGGTTGTGCGAAACGGATGTGGCTTTCCGGGTGATCTGTGCGCAGGATGTGCCGGATCACACCCGGATCGCCCGGTTCCGCAAGGACAACATCGACGCGTTCGAAGGCGTGTTCGCTCAGGTGCTGGCGTTGTGCGCCCGGGCGGGCATGGTCCGGTTGTCCACAGTGGCCATTGATGGCACCAAGATCGCCGCGGACGCCTCGCTCGAGGCATCCCATGATCTGGGGTGGTTCCGCCGTCAGGCCGATCAGATCATCGCTGAAGCGCAGGCCGTCGACGAGGCCGAGGACGGCGCTTTCGGCCCGGACGCGCGTGGTGACGAGCTGCCACCGGAGCTGGTTGATCCGGTCGGCCGGGCCGCCGGAGATCCGGCGTTGTCTGGACGAGCTGGAAGCCGAAGAGGCCGCCGCCGCCGCAGCAGCGGCCGAGAAGAACACCCAGGCCCGGTTGCATCTGCAACGGGTGGCCATCGAGCCGGTGCCTGGTCGTCTGCCGGCGGGGGTGGACCGTGTCGAGGCGGCGCGGGCCCGGCTGGAGCGGGAACGCGCCCGTCGCCAGGGCGAGATCGACGCCTACAACGCCGCGGTCGCCGCCGCGCTGGCGGAAGGCCGCCCACGGCCGCTGGGGCGGCGGGTCAGTGATCCCGAGGGCGGCAAACGGATGAAGAAAGCCCGCGCGGCGCTGGAGGCCGCACTCGCCGCAGCAGAGGCCACCAGCGAGAACAACCGGACCACAACCAGCAACAACGGCAGCAACAACGGCGGTAAGAAAGAGGACACGCCGCCGCAGCGCAACGTCACCGATCCCGACAGCAGGATCATGCCTACCCGGCGGGGCTGGATCCAGGGGTTCAATGCCCAGTTCGCGGTCTCAGCCGACCATGTCATCACCACGCTGGGACTGAGCGACAATCCCGCTGATACCGGCGAGTTCGCGGACATGCTCACCCGCACTCAGGCCACCGCCGAGTGGCTCAACACCCACCGTGACACCCCTGAGGACATCGGCACGGCCCTGTTCGACGCGGGCTACTTCAGCGACGACAACCTCACCCATCCCGGGCCGGACCGGCTGATCGCGCCAGGGAAATCCCGTCATATCCAGCGCGAGGCCGCCACCAATCCCGCCAGCGGCCCACCCCCTGAGGGCGCCACCCCCGTCGAGGCCATGCGTCACCGGCTGCGCACCCCCGAGGCAGCGACGCTCTACAAGAAACGCGGCGCCACCGTCGAACCTGTGAACGGCCTCATCAAAGACCGCCACCGACTCCGGCGGTTCAGCCTGCGCGGCCTGGCCGCTTGCCTCGGCGAACTCAACCTCACCGCCGCAACCCACAACCTCCGCCGCCTGTTCACCACCCTCCACACCACCACAACCTGAACAGGGGGTGGGCCTCCGGCCCACCCCCTGTTCAGCAACCACACCCGAATCCACCGGGATCCGGGCCACAACACCCAAAACCAAAACCGCAACAGGCTCTAAACGACACGAACGGTCCGTTCGCTTCACGCCCGCACCTTCCCAAACAGCCCCAACACCGCGCCGAATTAACCAGCAGGGTCACGACGTAGCCCAAAACAGTTCGGCCTTCACCGAAACAACACTTCCCTACAGTTGCTGGTCATGGACACCATGACGCCCGGCAACGACGCCCGAACCAACAGCAGTGCTGCGGTCGACCACGTGACCATCGCGCCGAGCATCCTGTACTTCGGGACGCCGGTCGTGCTGTTGTCCACCGAGAACTCGGACGGCACCGCCAACTTCGCGCCCATGCCGTCCGCCTGGGCACTCCACCACCAGGCTCGCGGATGCCGCGCCGAAGTGGAGCTTTCTAGCCGGGCGCGAGAGCTACGACCTCGACGGCGTTCCCGTGACCTGCGGCAAGGTCACCAGCTGAGCTGACCGAATGCGCCGGCCCCTGTGCTCAGATGAGCCGACGGAGGGCGGCGAGTAGTTCGGTCCGTCCCTTCGGGGTGAGCGCGGCGAGGCGTTCCTGCGGGCCGACGCGCGCCACTGACCCGCCCGCCCCCGGCGATCAGATTCCTCGCCGGTCCGGCGAAGTCGGGGTGGCCGCAGCACCGGCCGGATGCTGGCCGAGCGAGCCGGACGCGCGCTGAAGCGCTCGGTGATGGAACTGGACGGTTACAACCCGATGGTGGTCCTCGCTGACACCGAGCTCGACTTCGCGACCCGTTCGGCGATGTACAGCGCGTTCCTGCACCAGGGCCAGATCTGCATGAGCGCCCGCAAGGTGCTCGTCGAGCGCGAGCTGTACCCGAGGTTCGTCGAACGGCTCGCCGAACTCACCGCCGCGCTGCCCCAGGGCGATCCGGCCGACCCGGCGACCATCATCGGCCCGCTGATCAACGATCGTGCCGTCGAGGTGGTGCAGACGCGCATCCGCGACGCCGTCGCCAAGGGGGCGAAGATCGTCACCGGTGGCGGATACACCGGCCGGGTGCACGAGCCGACCGTGCTGGTCGACGTGCCCGAGGACGCCGCGGCCTCCTGCGAGGAGACCTTCGGCCCGCTGCTGGTGGTCCAGCCGGTCGACAGTGCCGACGAGGCCGTCGAGATCGTCAACCGGTCCCCGTACGGGCTCACCGCCTCGGTCCTGACCGCTGCCCCGCACCGGGGATTCCGGCTCACCGAACGAATCACCTCCGGGATGGTCCACGTCAACGGCCTCACCGTCGAGGACGCGATCGAGGCCCCCATCGGCGGAGTCCGGGACAGCGGATGGGGCCGGCACGGCGTCCACTCCCGTGAGGACCTCACCGACCTCGTCTGGATCAACGTGCGCAGCGCCGACGCCCGGCCGCTGTTCGCGGACCTGTGAACCCGGAGGCGCAGATGATCGTCCGACTGCCCGTCTCCTACATGCTCGATCGCAAGGCCCGGCACGCCGCGCGCGTGGTCCGCGCCGCCTTGGCGAACGGAATCCGCACGGTGGAGCCCGAAACCGAGGCTCAGCGCCAGTGGGGCGCCGTCATCGAGGAGAGCAGCCGGCGCGACCTGAACTACCTCGCCACGTGCACTCCCGGCTACTACACCGGCCAAGGGGATATCTCGCGCGGCTTCTTCAACGACATCTACCGCGGCAGCGAGATCGACTTCTGGGAAATGATCGACCAGTGGTGGGAAAGCGGGATGATGCCCGGAATCACCGGGGCACGCGAGCACGACGAGGAGAAGCCAGCCTGATGACCGTCCCCGGGATAGAGCTCAACGATGGCCGCCGGATTCCCCAGCTCGGCTTCGGCGTCGCCGAGATCGATGCCCGAGCGACCGTGGAGAAGGTGAAAGCAGCGCTCGACGTGGGCTACCGGCACATCGACACCGCGCAGATGTACGGCAACGAGGAGGGGGTCGGCAAGGCGATCGCCGACTCCGGCATCCCGCGCGACGAACTGTGGATCACCACCAAGCTCCACGTCGACGGGCACGGCCGCGACGAGGCCGTGGCACGACTCGACCGCAGCCTGGAACTGCTCGGCCTGGACTACGTCGACCTGTACCTGATCCACTGGCCACGACCGAGGCAAGACCGGTACGTCGAGACCTGGCAGGGTTTGGAATGCGCGCAGCGGGCGGGCAAGGCTCGTTCGATCGGCGTCTCGAACTTCCAGATCCCGCACCTGGCGCGGCTGGCCAGGGAAACCGCGACCGTGCCGTCGGTCATCAGATAGAACTCCACCCGAACCTGGCCCAGCGGGAGCTGCGCGAGTATCACCAGGGCCACGGCATCACGACCCAGGCGTCGGGCCCGATCGGCCGCGGCCAAGGACTCCTCGACCATCCAGAACTGTCCACATTGGCCGGTGCATACGGCAAATCGGCCGCGCAAATCGTGCTCCGGTGGCACATCCAGCTCGGAAACGTCGTGTTCCCGAAGTCCAACCGCCCGGAACGGATCGAGGAGAACTTCGAGATCTTCGATTTCTCCCTCGCCGAGGACGACATCACCGCGATCGGGAGGCTGGACACCGGCACCCGGCTCGGGCCGGATCCGGACCAGGCAGGTTAGCGGGGAACTTGGCGGGGCCCGGGCTCCGTCTGCGGTGGTTGTGCAGCAGATTCAGCCGACGCGCACTGAGAACCGTCGTTGAGCAGGAGATCGATCGGTCCCCCGAACTTCACGACGTATCGAGCTCCCATCGTCCGCGCCTGCCCGTAACAGAACGCGGCTTGAGCCTTGCCCAAGGCAAGGTCGGTGATCTCGTGGACGGTGGCCACGAGATCACCGAATGCTGCGCTTACCGGCCACCGGCGCTGCAACTGGCGCAAACACAAGGCAAAGTGCACACCTGCGCTCGGTGTCGGCAGGGCGCCGTCAACTCCGGACACAGAACCGGACGATCAGATGTCCGTGCTCGCACCAGAACCCGGTCGCCGTCATCATCGACGCACTCGATCACCAGTGGCGACAAACCGGAAAGCACCATGACAGCGGGAACCTCGACAGCATGCACCAGATGATCCTGAATTCGAAGAAACCACAGGTGGAAGCCTTGTTTGGCACGACTTTTTCAAGATCACCGCACGCGAACCCGAGGGCTTTTGGTCTTCGGGTCCAGGGTTCGAGCCCCTGGCGGGCCTGCCATCCGTGGTCAGCCATGGTGTCGAATGCCCTCGACGGTGTGTTCGGCGAACTCCAGGGCCTCGTTGACCAGCGCGGAGAGGTGGTCGCTTGTGATGCGGTAGAGCATCCGCCGGCCGTCGCGGCGGGCGCGGACCAGACCGGCCAGCCGTAGTCGGCCCAGATGCTGTGACACCGAGGAGCGGGATGCCTCTACCTGGGCGGTGAGCGTGGTGACGTCCTGTTCGCCTGCACTGCGACCCGCACCTCGTAATTCCCGGCACCCACCACGTCGATCTCGATCCAGCGGAGTGGAGCACGCTGATCTACAACTTCCGCCACTACTTCGGCCTTGGCCGGGAATTGGGGCACAGCTTCCGTTCCCAGACCCCGCGGCCAGAAGCGGAGAACACCCAGTCTTAGAGCAGTGTTTCGCGCGCACGAGGCGGAGCGCTCAGGCCGCGATCTCTGCCATTTCGCTGATCGCCTCCTCCACCATTCGCCTGGTGTGCCGCAGTTCCCGGCTGTCCAACGCGTCCCGCAGGGCGCGCAGATCCCTTTCGGTGACCGGTCGTGGTCGGCCCAGCTTGTCGAGGCTCTTCAACAAGCCCAACTCGGCCAGCGCGGCACCGCGCGGTTCGTTGGTGGACCGGAACATCTTCTGCGCATCCCGGTAGGTGCGTGCGGCCTCCCCGTACCAGCACGCGCGGAAGAGGACATTGCCGCGCATCTTGCGGTTGTAGGCCAGGGCGCTGGTCAGGTCCATCCGGCGGCAGATCTGCTCGGCCCGCGACAGCAGGCGCAGCGCCTCGTCGTGCTCCCCGCGTAACGACATGACGTCCGCCAGCCCCCGCAACGCCCAGGCGAGGCCCCGCTCATCCCCGCCCGCTTCGGCGATCTCGGCGGCCTCCTCGAACCGCCGCCAAGCGGAGTCCAGGTCGCCCGCGTTGCGGTCGAGCTGCGCCAGGCCTTCCAACGCCCACACCGTGTGCCGGCACTCGCCCCGCCGACGGGCCTCCGCCAGCAGCTCCTCGTGGAGCACGCGGGCCTCCTCGTAATCCCCCCGGATCCGCAGCGTTTCGGCGATTCCGGCGACCGAATAGCCGTACGCGATCAGCTCACCGGCCTTCTTGGCCAGGTCCCGCGCGGAGCTGAGCCAGCGCACCGCGGCGGTCATCTGCCCGCGCTGCCGGGCCAGGGTGCCGCCGCTCCACAGCGCCCACGCCATCGCGCCCTGCTCGCCCGCGTCGCGGGCCGCTCGGTAACTCGCACGCCACGCCGCGTCCGCCTCGTCGAGCCGGCCGAGGCGCCGGTACGCCTCCGCAACCGCCAGGCACGCCTGCGCGAGCTCCAGCCCGGAACCCTCGTCCACCGCCTGCGACTCGCGTTCCAACGCCGCCGCCAGCACGTCCTCGTAGGCCGTGTTGACCGACATGTCCCGGAGCTGCCCTTGGTACTCCGGTGCGAACGCCTTCCCGTACATCTCAAGCCACCTCGCCATTCCTGCCGCTCTGGTGCTCAAGACGCACCAAGTCTGGATTGCGGCCGTGTCCTCCGCAGGTCCCCTGGAGCGGAGGGCACGGGCCTTTTCGTACCCCCGAACGACATCCAAGTTACGGCTCGGAGGGGGTCCGGCGGCTCAGCCGAATTGGCAGCCCAGATCAACCGATCGGCCAGGAAAGAAGCGACCACTCCTAATACTTTTGGCCGAGATCGACGTCGGTCAGGAACGATCCGAATGGCCGGGACGTTCGGCGGGTGGCAGCTGGCAGGCCGGGGTGGCTCCGGGCAGCCGGAAGCGGTTCGCCGCGACCCACCGATACGCCCGATCGGCCAGCAGCCGCAGCACCGGGGCGGACATGCCCCAACCGAGCACCGGCCACGGCGCGCGGCACTCCTTGAGCAGTTCCGCGACCGCGGCCGCGCCGCCGAACACCCGACCGGACGTGGCCACCCACAGCACCTCGTGCCGGGCCCGGTCCGCGGTTGTCCGCATCGCCGCGAGATCTGCCTCCTGCCAAGCCTGGATGCGTATGCGGACCGGCAACCGCTCCGCGAGCCGCACGCTACGCGTGCAGAACCCGCAGTCGCCGTCGTAGATCAACACCGGCAGCTCACTCATGGCGTCGCGTGTCCCTTTCCACCGGGCCCGCCAGGCGCGGCGGGTACACCCACCAACAACGGTCGCAAACGAGGCCGGTCCCGGCACAGCGGGTATGCGTTGCCGAGCAGTATCAGAGCGGTGATCACCCAGGTAAAGCGGAAGTCACGTCGAGCAGAAGCCCCCCCGGGGGGGTTTCGGAGCTCCGCTGCGCGACGCTAGCGTCGGAGCGCGAATCCGCGGATCAACCCGGTCGGCCGGGGAGTCCCAGCCGACCGGTAGGCGCTCAGTCCAGGTCGTCGTGGCGCATCAGCAGGCGGCCGGCCTCGGTCAGCGAGCCGGACAGAGACGGGTACACCGAGAACGTGTTCGCCAGGTTGTCCACCGTCACCTGGTTCTGCACCGCGAGCGCGATCGGCAGGATCAGCTCGCTGGCGTTCGGCGCCACGACGACGCCACCGACGACCACGCCGGTCTGCGGGCGGCAGAAGACCTTCAGGAAACCGCGCCGCAGGCCTTCCATCTTCGCCCGCGGGTTGGTGGCCAGCGGCATCATCACGGTCCGCGCGGGCACGTCTCCGCAGTCGATCGCCTGCTGGCTGATCCCGACCGTGGCAATTTCCGGGTGCGTGAAGACGTTCGCCGCGACGGTCTTGAGCTTGATCGGCGTGACGCCTTCGCCGAGCGCGTGCCACATCGCGATGCGGCCCTGCATGCCCGCCACCGATGCCAGCAGCAGCAGACCGGTGCAGTCGCCTGCCGCGTAGACGCCGGGCACGTTGGTCCGCGACACCCGGTCGACGGGGATGTAGCCGCCGCGGTCGGGCTCGATGCCCGCCCGCTCCAGGCCGATGTCGGTGGTGTTCGGCACCGAGCCGACCGTCATCAGCGCGTGGCTGGCCTCGACCTGCCGCCCATCTGCGAGGTGAATCAGCACCCCCGAGTCGGTGCGCTCCACCTTCTCCGCCCGGGCGTGCTTGACGACCTCGGTACCGCGCTCGGCGAAGACCTCTTCCAGCACCGCAGCGGCGTCCGCGTCCTCGTGCGGCAGCACCCGGTCGCGGCTGGAGATCATGGTGACCTTGACGCCCATCTCGGTGTACGCGGAGGCGAACTCCACACCGGTCACACCGGAGCCGATCACGGCCAGGTGCTCAGGCAGTTCGGGCAGGTCGTAGAGCTGCCGCCAGGTCAGGATCCGCTCCCCGTCGGGCTCGGCGCCCTGGAGGATGCGGGGCGTGGCGCCGGTGGCGATCAGGACGACGTCCGCGGCCAACTCCTCGAAGCCGCCGTCGGCGAGGTCGACCCCGATGTGGTGGACGGCCATGCCCTTGGTCGGGTTGGTGAACCGCGCGCGGCCGGGCAGGATCTTCACGCCCTCGCGGCGGACCCTGGAGCGGATGTCGGCGGACTGCGCGAGCGCCAGGCCCTTGACCCGGCCGTGCACGACCGCGACGTCGACGTCGGAGTCCTCGCTCTTGGTGCGGATGCCGAGATCACGCGCGTCCCGGAACGCGGAGCGGGCGCCCGCGGACGCGATGAAGGTCTTCGACGGCACGCAGTCGTAGAGCACGCACGCCCCGCCGAGGCCCTCCGGCTCGACCAGCGTGACGTCCGCCCCGTTCGAAGCCGCGACCAGCGCCGCCTCGTAGCCCGCGGGGCCGCCTCCCATGATCACGATGCGGGTCACTTCGCGCTCCTCCTCGGTCCGCCTGCCTTGTGGGCGCCGAACTCACCGTACGCTGCGACAAGTCCAGTCATTTCGGGTGGTACCGCCCGAGTTGACCATCGTGGCGCAGACCACTCACGGTCATCCCGCGGGGAAGACGTGATCGGCCCGGACGTCACAGTTACCCACATTCGTGACGTAGTCCGCACCGCCGCACGGGCTGTCGATCGCTACCCTGTTGGGCGTGCCTCTGTACGCCGCGTACGGGTCCAACATGGATCCGGCCCAGATGATGAAGCGCGCCCCGCACTCCCCGATGGCGGGAACGGGCTGGCTGGTGGACTGGCGGCTGACCTTCGGCGGCGAGGACTACGGCTGGGTAGGAGCCCTCGCCACGATCGTCGAGCAGCCGGGTTCCCAGGTTTTCACGGTGCTCTACGACGTCAGCCCGGAGGACGAGCAGCAGCTCGACAACTGGGAGGGCGCCGAGCTCGGCATGCACAAGAAGCTGCGGCTGCGGGTGCAGACGCTGGACGGATCGGTGCTGGCCTGGCTGTACGTGCTGGACGCCTACGAGGGCGGGCTGCCGTCGGCGCGTTACCTCGGCGTGATGGCCGATGCCGCCGAAGCGGCGGGGGCTCCCGAGGACTACGTCGAGAAGCTGCGCAAACGGCCGTGCCACAACGTCGGCCCGTGAACACCGCGTGACATCCACCCCGAATATCACGTCTCACGTGTGATAATCACTCCGGTTGCACACGTGCGGTGAGGGGGGTCAGTGGCCGAGGACGGCGGCATGCCGGTCAACCAGCAGGAGCGGCGCGAGCAAATCCGCCAGGAAGTGCTGGCCAGCGGGTTCGTCCGCATCGAGGGGCTGGCCGCCAAGCACGGCGTCAGCGGGATGACCATCCACCGCGACCTGGACGTCCTCGAACAGCAAGGTTGGCTGCGCAAGGTGCGCGGCGGCGCGACATCGACGCCGACCGCGCTGCTGGAGACCTCGGTGCGGGCCCGGATCGCCGACGCGGCCGACGAGAAGGCCCGCATCGCCAAGCACGCGGTGCGACTCGTTTCGCCTGGTCAGGTAGTTGCGCTCGATGACAGCACCAGTGCGCTGGCGGTCGCCGAACGGCTTGCCCCGCTGGGTCCGCTCACCGTCGTGACGAACTTCCTGTCCGTGATCAACCTGCTCAGCGGCGAACCCGGCCTGCACCTGATCGGACTCGGCGGCGACTACCAGCCGCCCTACGACGCGTTCCTCGGCCTGCACACCGCCAGCATGGCCCGCACGATGCGCTCCGACGTGCTGTTCATGTCGACCACCGCGGTGGTCGAGGGGCACTGCCTGCACCGCTCGCAGGAGACGATCCAGGTCAAGCGCGCACTGATGGAGACCACCGGCAAGCGGGTGCTGCTGCTGGATCACTCCAAGTTCGACCGGCGCGCCGTGCACGAGTTGGCGCCGTTGACCGAGTTCGACGTCGTCGTGGTCGATCCCGGAACCCCAAAGCCGCTGCTCGACGAGCTGCGGTCGGCGGGCGTGGCGCTGGAGGTTGCCGAAGGCTGACCGTCCGCTTGGCCGGGCTGCCTGCGGCCGCCGCCGAACTCGGGCTGGGTGCCGTCGTGACCGCGGCCCAGCTCAAACTCACGGCCGCCTTGCCCGCAGAGCTGCGCGATCGTGCCGAGCGGATCACCGGAAGGTTCCACCTGGACGCGCCGGCGTGGTACCGCGGCACGGACCGCACGCCGCACCTGACCGAGGTCGCCGACGCGGTGTGGATCAACTGCGCCGTGCGGATTCGCTAGCTGCGCTGGGCCGAACCCCAGGAGACGACCCGAACCGTGCAGCCGTACGGGGTGGTCCTGAATGCGGGCCACTGGTACCTCTCGGCCGGTGCGGCCGAACTGATCCGCACCTACCGCATCTCCCGGATCGTCGGCATGCACGTCCTCGACGAGCGCTTCACCCGGCCGCCCGGGTTCGACCTCGCTCGCCGTACAGCGAAACGCCAGCCGCGCTGAGGCGTTCCACATCGCGGTAGGACGGCGTCAGCGTTGGCACGGTGGCGGAGCACCAGGGGTATGACGCGATCGAAGCCCGAGTCGCCGAAGCTCACAACGAGTTCGTGCGGGACGGCGGGTTCGTCTTTCGGGCCGCTGACGACGCGACCTGGCATCGCGACATGCTCACCTTCACCGCCCACATGGTCCCGGCCAGCGGTGGTGACATCGCCTGGACCGCAAGCATCGTCGCGGTCCTCGACGAGGACGAGCGGATCCGGTCCGATTACCAGTTCCCCGAGCCGATCGCATGCGGGAGCGCGAAAACCCGTGCCATTGCAAAGGATTTCCTGCGTCGACTCGGAGAAGGAGATCCGGACGGATCGCCGAGCTGTTCGCCGAGCAGGTCGACTGGGTCCTGGACTGGCCGGCCTGCGGTCATCCGGCGGTGCCCTGGATCCGGCCCCGCTCGACCCGGGCCGACATCGCCGACCACTTCCGTACGATCGCCGAGTTCCACGTGCCCGGGGAGACGGCCGGATCGACGCCCCGGATCCTCGTGGACGGCAACGAGGCGGTCGTGCTCGGTGACATCCGCCAAACGGTGAAGGCCACCGGCAGGCCGTACACCGCACTCTGCGCGCTGCACCTTGACCGTCGAGGACGGCCTGATCACGCGTTACGCCGTCTACGAGGACAGCCTCACCGTCGCCGAAGCCCTCGCCGAATCCTGATCAGGTCGCGGAGATCCAGCCCCGGGTGCGGAGCTCGTCGAGGAAGCGCCGGTAGCTGTCGTCCAGTTGGGACACCTCCGCCGGCACCGGCTCGACGAGTTCGCCCCCGGGCACCATCGCGGCCGCCGCCGTGCTCAGGTCCGGGTAGACCGAACCGCTGGCCGCCAGCAGCGCCGCACCCAGCGCGGTTCCCGCGCCTCGGACGACCAGCACCGGGGCGTCCAGGACCGACGCCCGGATCCGGCACCAGGCAATGCTGCGGGCGCCGCCGCCTGCGGTGCGCACGGCGCCTTCCGCCGGGGCACCGAGCTGGGCCAGCCGCTCCAGCGCGAGCCGCTCGCAGAAGGCGACGCCTTCGAGGCGGGAGCGGTACTCGTCGATCCGATCCTCCGGCGCGCCAAGCACGAACCGAGTGGCGTGCTCGGCGACGAACGGGAACCGCTCCCCCTCGCCGCGCAGCGGGTAGTTGACCACGCTGGCCGGTCCCCGCTCGGTCGCCGCCGCGTCCAGGCTCGGCAGCTCAGCGGTGTCCACATCGGACAGCGCGGAACCGCCGATGTTCGCCGCGCCGCCGGGCAGCCACATCCCGTCAGGGTGCAGGTGGCTGTACACCGCACCAGCCGGGTCGTGCACGAGTTCCTCGGCAACTCCCTTCAGCACCAAGGTTGTCCCGAGGACCGTCACGAAATGCCCGACGTCGACTGCTCCGCAAGCCAGCTGACCGGCGCAGCCGTCGGTCATCCCGGCGCGCACCTCGCAGCCGACCGGCAGGCCGGTCTGCGCCGCTCCCCTCGCGTCGACGGCGCCAAGCACCGTCGTCGGGCGCACGACCTCCGGCAGCAGGCGGTCCGGCACGCCCAATGCCTCGAAGACCTCGGTCGCCCACTCGCCTGCCACGGCGTCGTAGCCGCTCTTCAGCGCGTGGCTGGAGTCGGTGGCGACGGGGTGCCCGACCAGCTTCCAGGCGATGAGGTCCGGGGGGTGGCAAACCAGCGCTGTGCCGTCCGGGAGGTGCCGCGCCAGCCAGCCGATCCGGGCCAGCCCGGAGCCCGCCGACGGGGTGATCCCGGTGCGCCGCCAGCGGTCCGCGCCGACCTCGGCGGCGATCCGCGCTTCCGCTTCGGCGCGCCGGTCGTCGTACATCAGCGCAGCGGTGAGCGGTTCGCCGTCGCCATCGACTGGGACGACCGTGCCCGAGGTCGCCGAGATCGCAAGCGAGCGGATCTCGGTGCTGCGCGGTCCCAATGCCGTCGTGCATTCGGCGAGGCAGTCGCGGACCGCGGGCCACCAAGTGGTCGCGTCCTGTTCGGAGCGTCCACCGCGCGACCGCACCGGCTGCGGCAGTGGCCGGGACGCCGAGGCCACCACCCCGCCCGCCGGATCGTGGACCTGCACCCGGACGTTGGCGGTCGCGACGTCGACGCCCGCGACTAGTTCGGTCATCGGCGAGCCTCCAGCGCGGTCGAAAGCTGTTCGCTCATCGGGCCTCCTGCAACCTCTCCAAGGCATCGGGCAGTTCGGCCAGCGAGTACACCGCCACATCGGGTTCGGCGAACTGCTCCGGCGTCGGTTCCGGCGGAGCTTCGCCGCGCACCACCCACACCGTGCGCAGCCCGACGCGGTGCGCGCCGCGCACGTCCGTGTCGAGGCGGTTGCCGACGTGCACCGCGTGCTTCGGCTCGACGCCGGCTTCCCGCAGGGCGTGCTGGAAGATCCGCGGGTCCGGCTTCTCCGCGCCGACGACCTCCGAAACCGCCCAGATGTCGATGAAGTCGGCCACGCCATCCCGGCGCAACGCGTCCACGACGACCGCCCGCTGGTTGGCCACGACCGCGATTTTGTAGCGCCCGGCGAGCTGCCGCAGCGTCGGGAGCACGTCGGGGTGCAGCGCCGATGACGGGTACTCCCAGTAGCGCTCGGCGCGGTCGGACAACCGCTGCCGGTCCTGCGCAGTGAAGAACCGCTCGGCGACCGCGGTGCGCAGGGACCCGCCCTGGGCTTGGCGGCGCTCGTCGTAGACCTGCTGAAACTCGGCTTCCTCGATGCTCCGGCCGTCTTCGGCCGCCAGTTCGCGCGCGGCACGCAGCAACGCGTCGCGGTAGGCCTTGTCGTCGTAGATGGGGCCGCCGACGTCGAGCAGCACGAGGTCGATGCGGTCGGCTCCCGATTCGGAACGGGGTTGATGCGGCACGTCGCGTCCTTCCGGTCGTGGTCCGCAACCAGGACCTTGGTGTCACGTCTTATCGCAAAAATAACATCAATCTTGAAATTCTTAACACTCAATAATGTGATATTTACGGGTCGAGCCGACCGAGCCGACCGAGCCGACCGGGCCGACCGGGCCGACCGGGCCGACCGAGCCGACCGAGCCGACCGAGCCGGTCGGGCCGACCAGGTAGGCGGGATCAGGAGGGAACGCCCGTGATCACCATCGGCATCGATGCCGGCACCTCGGTGGTGAAGAGCGTCGCCTACTCCGCGGACGGCACCGAGCTCGCCGTCACCCGCCGTCCGACCAGGGTCGAGCACCCCCGGCCCGGCTGGGCCGAGCAGAACATGCCCGAGGTCTGGTCGGCCGTCGCAGACACCGTCGCCGAGTTCGTCGCAGAACTCGGCACCGACGTCGCGGCGCTGGCGATCACCGCCCAGGGCGACGGCTGCTGGCTCGTCGACGCCGCCGGGCACCCGACCGGCCCCGCGCTGCTCTGGAACGACGCCCGGGCCTCGGCCATCGCCGCGAACTGGGCCGATTCCGGTCTGCTCGCCGAGCTTTTCAAGATCAACGGCTCGGTCGGCTTCGCCGGCCTGCCGCACGCGCAGCTCAGCTGGCTCGCCGAGCACGAGCCAGCCCGGATCACCGCTGCCGAGAAAATGCTGACCTGCGGCGGTTGGCTTTTCCACTGCCTCACCAGGCGCCTGGCCTGGGACGTCTCCGAGGCCTCGAACCCGTTCCTGGACGCGCGGACCGGCCAGTACTCTGCTGCGGTGCTCGGGGAACTCGGCCTGGGCTGGGCGCAACGGCTGCTGCCGGAAGCCGTCGACGGCGCGCAACGGCTCGCACCGTTGCAGGGGTCCGCCGCCGCGCGGCTGGGCGTTCCGGAGGGCACGCCGGTGGTGCTGGGTTCCTACGACGTGATTTCCACCGCAATCGGCGCTGGCGTGACCGAACCGGGGCAGGCCTGCACCATCCTCGGCACCACGATCTGCACCGAAGCGATCAGCGACGGTCCCCGGTTGGAGCGCACTCCCGTCGGCATGTCGCTGCGCACCCCGATGCCCGGTCGCTGGATGCTCGCCAGCGCCACGCTCGCCGGGACCGAGGTCGTCGAGTGGGCCTGCCGGATGCTGGGCCTGCCCAACCCGGAGAACCTCACCGAGCTCGCCGAACAGGCCGAGCCCGGCAGCAAGGACCTGCTGATGCTGCCCTATCTCTCGCTCGGCGGGGAGCGCGCGCCGTTCTACGACCCGGCAGCGCGCGGCAGCCTGCAGGGCCTGAGCCTGGAACACGGTCCGGCCGAGATCGCCCGGGCCTGCCTGGAGGGGCTGGCCATGGTCATCCGGGACTGCCTGGTCGCCAGCACCGCGCAACCCACCGAGCTGCGGCTCACCGGGGGCGGCTCCGCGAACCCGCTGTGGCGCCAGGTGATCGCGGACGTCACCGGGGTGCCGGTCGTCCGCACCGCCGACGAACAGGCCGGGGCCCGGGGCGCGGCCGTGACCGCGCACGCGCTGCTGGCGGGGCGCGACATCAGCGAGGTGGCCCGCGACCTGGTCGGGACATCCGATCCGTTGCAGCCAGACGAGGCCAACCGCACGCTTTACGACGACGCCTACGCGCGGTTCGTCGGGGTGCGCGAGGCCGCGCAGGCGGCCGGTTGGTTCCGGCGCGCGAGTTGACGTCCGGGGGCTCATCGCGCACCTCCGACCAACTCGCCGCGCGGCCTCGACCAGGCGAGCTGGAGCAAGGCGGCGGCCTGCCGGGTGCCCCGGCGATCTCTGCGCCGAGCGAGCCGTTCGGCGACGAGGGCCCGAAAGCGCTCGGCGGTGTCGCCCAGCTGGGCTAGCGCCTGCTCAAGGCAATCCAGCGCTGGACGCTGCTCGCCGGTGCACAGCAGCTCGCAGATGGCGACGTCCAACGCCTGGGTGCGCAGTCCGTCGAGCTCGACGACGTCGCACTCCCGGACCCATGCCTGGTGGATGACGAGGTCCGGCTGGGAGCGGAGTTCGCGGTCGTAGGGGATGGTCACGTGCACAACACCGCCGGCTGCGGAATCGCAGCCGTGCATCGCCGCCGCAGTCGCGCCGGACAGCACGGCGTGCGGCCCGGCGCGCAGCAGCGCGGCAGCTGCGCGGGTCAGCTGGTCGTGGACTCGGGCGGCCGGGATGACCACCCCGTACCAGGGCTCCACCCAGTCCCCTTCGTCGAGACCGGCCGCGAGCTCGGCGCAGCCGAGCACCTGCTCCGCGTCGCGGCGGGTCATGGCACCGTGCAGCGAAGGCCAGCCGCCCGGGCCGTCGTGTTCGGCGGCCTCCGGCGGCCGCATTTCGGGGGAGATGATGTTCGCGGTCATGCCTTTAAAGAGGCGGGAACCCCGCGAACAGATACAGCAGCGACCGGATACACCTCGATCAGTTGACATCCTTCCTCGCCTGAGGCGAGGGATTCCAACTCTCGCCAGAGCGAGAGTTGAGGTTCACGGACGCTCTTCGACCCGCGTGCGGGTGTCGTCCCTCCGGCACAAGCCCGACCTGGCTTGGGACCTTCGTCCTGTCCTGCCGCGACGTTGATGCTTGCGTTGACATCCGCGTTGCAGGTGAAACCACGGCCAGAACAGACCAACTCAGCTTGGCTCTTGCGTGAGTTCTTGTCGATCCACCCGCAGTCGCTACACCGCACAGACGTGTACGGGGCCCGGATGCGTTGCGCGCATGGCGCAACGCTCACCCGGCCATCCGGAAACGCACGGCCGATTCACCCCCGCCCTAAAGAACGAGACACCCTCGGCTCAATCAGGTGGAATCGGCCGGGATCATCAGGACTCCGGCGAAGCGGCCCCGAGCTCGTACTCGAACCAAACCCGGTGCGTGCCGTCGGCGTCGACGGCCAATCCGCCGCCGCCGGTGATCCCGGCCAGCTCACCGGTCTCGCGCAACGGCACGATGGTGAAGAACTCGTTGCTGCGGTCGCTGCCGGAAGTGGTCGCCGAGTGGGCAAAGTTGAACGCGCCCTCGCGGCCGTGCAAAGAACCCTCGAAGGACTCCATCGCCACGTAGGTACCGGCGCCCTTCGCCTGATCAAACGCGGCGGTGAACAGCATCGCCGAGCGGCCGACGACCTCGCCCTCGAAATGCTTCTCCATCGTCGAGACCCCGACGGCGACCCCGGTGGTCACGGCCGGGGATGGTGCCAGCTCCGCCGGTACGAGCGCCGCGACGCTGAAGGTTCCGTCGGCTCTCATGCGCGGATCGTATTGGCGCCCACCGACGTGCACGGCCTCCCGGTGGGAGCGGGAGGCCGTGGCGGTCAGCGTTCCAGGCTGGTCAGGGCGGTGTTCACCATCGCCCTGATGCCCACGAACAGCGCTCGCTCGTCCAACGCGAACGTCGGCTGGTGCAGGTCCTTGACCCGACCGACCCCGGAGTGCACGCCCAGCCGGGCGAACGAGCCCGGCACGTGCTCCAGGTACCAGCCGAAGTCCTCGCCGCCGGACGACTGCGGCGTGCTGGCCAGGGCGTCTTCGCCGAGCCCCGCCGCGATCCCGGCCCGGAACACCTCGGTGCTCTCCGCTTCGTTGACCACCGGCGGCACCCCGCGCCGGTGCTGCAGGTCGAACCCGACGCCGAGGGGTGCCAGCAGGCTGTGCACGAGTTCGTGCACCAGCGGCTCCAGCTTCGCCCAGGTGTCGCGGTCGCCCGTCCGCAGCGTTCCGGTGAGCACGCCATCCTGCGGGATGGCGTTCGGCGCCTCCCCCGCGTGCACCGCGCCCCAGGTCAGGACGGTCCCGGTGCGCGGATCGACCCGGCGCGACAGCAACGTCGGAAGGCCCGTGATGACGGTCCCCAGCGCGTGCACCAGGTCCGCGGTCAGGTGCGGGCGCGAGGTGTGCCCGCCGGGCGAGGTCAGCCGGAGTTCCAGCAGGTCGCTCGCCGAGGTGATGGCCCCGACCCGTGTTCCGACCTGGCCCACCAGCAGCCGCGGGTCGCAGTGCAACCCGAAGATCCGGTCCACTCCGTCGAGTGCACCGGCGGCCAGCACGTCGAGGGCGCCGCCGGGCATCACTTCTTCGGCTGGCTGGAAGATCACCCGCACCCGGCCGGGCAGGTTCGGCGCGACGGCCAGCGCCAGCGCGGCACCGAGCACGACCGTCGTGTGCGCGTCGTGCCCGCAGGCGTGCGCAACACCGTCCACTGTGGATGCGTACGGCAGTCCGATGGCTTCGGTCAGCGGCAGCGCGTCGATGTCGGCCCGCAGCGCCACAGTGCGCTGACCGGGCCTGGACTCGCCGCCGATGTCGCAGACCAGGCCGGTTCCCACCGGGAGGATCCGGGGACGCAGGCCGGCCCGGGTGAGCCGCTCCGCGAGGAACGCGGTGGTCTCGTGCTCGGCGCGGGAAAGCTCCGGGTAGGCGTGGATGTGCCGTCGCCAGGCCACCACACGGTGCGCGTTCTCGTCCAGCCAGGCATCCAGCCAGGACGGTCCACGACCAGCACCGAGGTCGTCCACGGCGGATTCCACCCTGGACATGGTGCTGCCGATGGGCGCACTCGGCCCGTCCACACCCGCCGCGACGAGGGGGCCCCGGGCGACGGCGGAGCGCTCCGCCGCATCCCAATCCACCTCTTCCACCGCAGAACCACCGTTCCGGGACTGGCCCGGCTCCGGGCTACGAGAATCCACCACGGTCACGCCACGCCTCCCGACGCGCAGAACTCTTCTGACTAACTCCGACCGGACCGGTCGCGCACGGCCGCCAGCAGGCGATCTCGTTGCGCGCCGTCCAATGCGGCGGCCACCGCGGTCCAGGCCATCGCCACCGCCCCGTCGAGCACCGCTCGATCCGCGGCCGGGGTCGCGCAGGCTGCGGCGAATTCCGCCTGGTGGTTGACCGCGTCGCCGCAGTCCAGCGCGATCATCGGATGGATCGCGGGCAAGGCCTGGGTCACGTTGCCCATGTCGGTGCTGCCGATTACCCGGCCCTGCTCTTCGCCCCGGTCGAGCGGTTCGCGCCCGAGCTCGGTGATCGCGCGGCGGTACGCCTCCGACAGCCATCCATCGGGGCTCAGCTCCGCGTAGACCGGGGAGATCTGCACGACTTCGTGCTCACATCCGGTCGCCGTCGCACCCGCCTCGAAGCAGGCCCGAATGCGGTTCTCCAGGCGCTGCAAGGAGCGCGCTTCGGCAGCACGCAGGTTGTAAACCGCCGCGGTGTGCGCGGGAACGATGTTCGGTGCCGCGCCACCTGCTGTAACGATACCGTGCACCATCTGCCTCGGCTCCAGGTGCTGCCGCAACAGGCCGATGGCGACCTGCGCGACCGTCAACGCGTCGGCCGCGTTGCGGCCGAGTTCCGGGGCGGCCGCGGCGTGCGCCTCGCGCCCGGTGTAGCGGACCTCCAGGTCGGTGATGGCCAGCGAGGCCGGGCGGCAGACCTCTTCCGGACCCGGGTGCACCATCATCGCCAGGGCAACGTCGTCGAAGACGCCGCGTTCCAGCATCAGCACCTTGCCGCCGCCGGTCTCCTCCGCCGGGGTCCCGATCAGCCGCACCGTGACGCCCAGGTCGTCGGCGATCTCTGCCAGCGCGAGCGCGGCTCCGACTCCGGCGGCGGCGATGACGTTGTGCCCGCAGGCGTGCCCGACCTCGGGCAGCGCGTCGTACTCAGCGCAGATGCCGACGACCACCTCGCCGCTGCCCGCCTCGGCGACCAGTGCGGTGTCCAGGTCGGCGACCGGGGTTCGGACGGTGAAGCCGTGCCGGGCGAGCAGGTCCGCGACCTTGGCGGCGCTGCGGTGTTCGGCGAACGCGAGCTCGGGCTCGGCGTGGATGCTGCGGGAGAGCTCGCCCAGCTCCGCTTCGTGGCGTTGCACCGAGGCGCGGCAGTGGGCGTGCGCTGCGGCGGAACGTTCGGCATCGGGGCGCGGGAGCGGGGTGGTTCTCATTTGCGCCCATCCTGCATCATCCGGATCCGGGGCGCGGGCTCGATGCGCGGCCGGGAGCCCACCGGTACCCACACTGCGCCGAACGGGTGGCGCCGATTCGGCAGTACCGAAGAATTCGAGTCCCGGCGAAATTTACATATTGTTAATCGAATGCGCCGGCAACAACCCGGGCCGACTGCCGAGGCGGGTCCCGCGGTCTCGGCGGTGTCCGGGGTCACGTCGAGCGACCGGACTCGCGCGATCTCCAGGAAAAGGTGTGGGCCGGCACCGGTCGGGGGGCTTCCCGGTGCCGGCCCACGTCGGTGGGGGGCTAGATACCCCTTGGCTGGTGCACTGGAGCCGCCGTTACCCCTGGCGGGGCCGGGTCCGCGCACGCGGCCAGTTGTGAAAATCCCACAGGTTCGGCGCTAGGTCTAGTCCATGGCGAGAATTGGCACGAAATAATCCCGCAAAGAACCGACCACCCCGCCGGTTTTTATAGCCTTCTGCTACTTCTTCCACTTGACGAAGAAGACGGACTTCTTCCTCAGCTTGCGGGATAACAGCACGAGCGCGATCAACACGACTCCGGTGACGCCGATGGCGAGGCGCTGCCGCTCGTCGGTCGGCGGCTGGGCGGATGGAGCGGGCGGCGGGCCCGGTTCCTGGGCGAGCACGACCACCGACGCTTCGGTGGGCGCGGCTCCGCCCTCCGCCAACGCGGGCGGTGCGAACAAGAGGAACAACGTGATCGCGAGGCCAGCGAGCACGCGGCCGGTCCGCCACATTATGGCTCCACACCCTTCTAACGCCGCCTCCGTTGACCACACAGTCAGGCGGTCACCCATGCAGGTCTATTTGATCATATTCGACGCCGAGAGTGACCAGTCCCGCGCGACTTGTGCCGGATTGGCGCAGCGCGACACGCCTGCGTACCACCTGGGTCAGCCTGTCGGCGAATGCCGTCCGCGCGTTTGGAAGCGGCGTAGCCGCTTGCATTCACCTTGCCAAGACGACCATCGGCGGGTTCTGAGAGGTTTCCTGGCGAGGACGGCCCCTCCGCCGCGTATTGGACATACATCAGGAGGGGCACCCGCAGTCCAGGGAACCTCTCAGGTTCCGCTAAGCGACCACCCACCCAGACCATTCACCAACAGGCTCTCAGCGAACCCGCCGCTCCCGCTCGATGCGGTCGCCGAGCTCGTCCACCACCAGGGTTTCCCGGTCGATGCTGTCCGCGCGGTAGGCCGCCCGGCCGACGAGCTGCGCCAGCACCGGCGCGGTGAGCATCTGGAACAGGCCGACCAGGATCAGCCCCGAGGCGTAGATGAAGTCGAGCTGCACCGCGGTGCCGGTCAGGATCAGGATCAGCCCGAGGGTCTGCGGCTTGGTCGCCGCCTGCAGCCGGGCCGTCACGTCCGGGAAGCTCAACACCCCGATCGCGCCGAGCAGGCAGGACAGCGCGCCGCCGATCAGGCACACCGCGGAGAACACTTCCAACCAGCTCATCGGTACGGCTCCTTCTTCTCGATCAACCGCGCCGCGCTGACCGAACCGATGAAGGCCAGCAGCGCGAACGCGGCCAGCAACGCGATGTTCGAGCCGTCGCCCAGCCAGCCCATACCGACGCAGGTCCCCGCGACGGTCAGCGTGACGAACACGTCGACCGCCACGATCCTGTCCAGGGTGGTGCGGCCGAGCAGCAACCGGACGACCACCAGCAGGCCGGCCACGCACAGCAGGCCGAAGGTGATCGCGAAGACCCAGGCCATGCTCATCCCTCCTGTCCGCTAACCAGCGCCAGCTCGTTCGCCGAGCCGACCGCCTGCACCACCCGCCGCTCCAGCGCCAGCACGTCGCGCCGCACCGATTCGACGTCCTCGACCCGCATGCCGAGCGCGTAGACGTAGCAGATCCGGTTGACCCGGTCGATCTGCAGGACGAACTTGCCGGGCGCCAGCGACACCGCGTTGGCGACCATCGCGGTGATGTGGTCGGAGTCGGTCCGCAGCGTCACCGCGACGATGCCCGACTTCGCGTTCGGCCCGTGGCGTAGCGCCTGCCACGACACTCGCGCCGTGGAGCTCACCAGGTCCCAAGCCAGGTAGCCGACCAGTTGCAACAGCCGCAGCGGCCGCACCTTGATGTTGGTGCTGATCGGCGGCAGCGGGAACACGGTGGACACCAGCAGCGCCACCACCAGGCCGAAGAACAGCGTGCCGAGGTCGAAGGTGCCCCACAGCATCACCCAGACCAGGGTCAGCCAGGCCACCAGTGGTAGCCGTTGCACCAGCCGCCGGCGGCCGATCGCCTGCTCACTCACTGGCGACACCTCCCAGCACCGCCGTCCGATAGGTCTCGCCGTGCATCAGGTCGGTCGCCGCCCGCCCGCTGACGTCGGCCAGCGGACCCGCCACCACGGCGATCACTACGCTCGCCGCCACCAGCACCCCGCTCGCGACGACCATCGGCCGGTTCGACGTGGCAGTGCCGACGACAAGCTCGTCGGTGGGATCGGGGTCCGGCTCCGGCGCCTTGACCTGGCCCCAGAACGCCCGGGTCCACACCCGCGCCATCGCGTACAGGGTGAGCAGGCTGGTCAGCACCGCCCCACCGGTCACCGCGTAGGCCGTCCAGGTGCCCGCGCCGGCACCGGCCTGCAGCAGCGCCAGCTTGGCGACGAAGCCGGAGAACGGCGGCACCCCCGCCAGGCTCAGCGCAGGCAGCGCGAACAACACCGCGATCAGCGGCGCCGCCTTCGCCAGCCCACCCATCCGGGTCAGCGCCACGGTGCCGGTGTGCCGCGTGATCAAACCGCTGACCAGGAACAACGTGGCCTGCACGGTGATGTGGTGCACCACGTAGAGGATCACGCCGGTCAGCCCCACCACGTCGTATACGCCGAGGCCGAACAGCATGTACCCGATGTGGCTGACCAGCAGGAACGACAGCAGCCGGTTGAGGTCGTTCTGCGCCAGCGCGCCCAGCGCGCCGACGATCATGGTGATCAGCGCGATGCCCAGCATCAGGTTCCAGCTCTCGGAATGGCTGAAGACCAGCGTCTGGGTGCGGATCAGCGCGTAGATGCCGACCTTGGTCAAGAGTCCGGCGAACACCGCGGTGACCGGCGCGGGCGCGGTCGGGTAGCTGTCCGGCAGCCAGAAGTGCAGCGGCACCATCGCCGCCTTCACCCCGAAGACGATAACCACCAGCAGCGCGAGCGCGACCTGCAGCCCGTCCGGCAGTTGCTGCACCTTCCCGCCCAGGTCGGCAAGGTTGACCGTGCCCGTGGACGCGTACACCAGCGCGATCATCGTGATGAACAGCAGCGACGAGGCCAGGCTGACGATCGTGTAGGTCATGCCCGCCCGGATCCGGGTGGCCGTGGTGCGCCGGGTGATCAGCACGTACGACGAACTCAGCATGATCTCGAACGCGACGAACAGGTTGAACAGGTCGCCGGTGAGGTACGCCAGCGACACGCCCGCGCACAGCATCAGGTACATCGGGTGGAATGTGGTGCTGGAGCGCTGGCGACCGTAGTCGGTGATGCGCTGGCCGATCGAGTAGATCAGCACCGCGAAGGTCACCACCGACGAAACGACCAGCAGCAGCGCCGAAAGCCGGTCGGCGACGAGGGTGATGCCGAACGGCGCGGGCCACGCGCCCATCTGCAGCACCACCGGGCCGTAGCGGTCCGCGACGTAGAGCAGCACGGCCGCGTCGACGATGATCCCGCCGAGCACCAGGAGCCCGAGGGCGCGCTGCAGGTCGGCGAACCGACCCAGCGCCAACGACAGTCCAGCAGCGGCCAACGGCAACAACACGGGCAAGGCCACCAGGACTGTCACTGCGTGGCCTCCTTCGCCAGTTCTTCGGTGGTGTCGTCCTCGGACTCGGCGAGGCGGCGCTCCATCCGCTGGATGCGCCGGTCCTCCACGTCGTCGCGGACCTCGTCGTGGCCGAGCAGCGTCCACGACCGGTACGCCAGCGCCAGCAGGAAGGTGGTCAGCGCGAAGGTGATCACGATCGCGGTGAGCGCCATGGCCTGCGGCAGCGGGTCGGCCATCTCGTTCGGCGGGGTGGTGCCGATCATCGCGGCGCCGGCGGGCGGGCCGCCGGCGGTCTGCAGCAGCAGGTTCGAGCCGTGGCCGAGGATCACGATGCCCAGCAGGATCCGCATCAGCGAGCGCTGCATCAGCAGATAGAAGCCGACCGAGTACAGCACGGCGAGCACGACCGCCATCGTCAGGTTGACCGTCATCGCTGCCCCCTGGCCGCCGCTTCGACGTCGGCTTCGATGCCCGAGCCCAGGGTGCGCAGCAGGTCCAGCACGACGCCGACGATCAGCAGGTAGACCCCGCTGTCCAGCAGCACGCTGGTGACGAATTTGATCTCGCCGAGCAGCGGCACGGTGAACTTGTAGATCGCGGTCTCCAGGATCTGCCCGCCGAAGAGCAGCGGCAGGAACGCGGAGCCGGTCGCGATGGTCAGGCCGAGGCCGATGAGCACCGGCGGGCGCATCGAGACGACGGCGCTGTCGTCCATCCGGCCGCCGGCCAGGTAGCGCAGCACGAACGCCTGCCCGGCGACCAGGCCGCCGCTGAAGCCGCCGCCGGCCCGGTCGTGCCCGGCGAACAGCAGGTAGATCGACAGCACCAGCACCGTCGGGAACACGATCCGGGAGGCCAGCTCCAGCAGCACGGTGCGCTGCGTCCCTTCGCGGGGGAAGCCGGACAGCAGCCAGCGTTCGCTCGGGGCATCCCAGCTCGTCCAGGCGGGTTTGGGCTTCGTCGGCGATGTCATTCGCGCACCTCCTCCTGCTGCTGCTCGGCAAGGGCCGGGATCTTGACCCGCGTCGCCGGCGCCACGCGGGTGCTGCGTTTCCGCCGTTCGTGCCGGGACGCCAGGATCAGGCTGGCGACGCCGGTCGCCGCGACGGCGAGCACCGAGATCTCGCCGACGGTGTCGAAGGCGCGGAAGTCGACGATGATCGCGTTGACCACATTGGTCGCGCCGGCGCCCTTCTCGGCGTTGGCGATGAACTCAGCGCTGGCCTCCGACGGCGCCTGCCGGGCCGCGCCGAAGACGACCGCGGCCAGCGAGATGAACACCCCGGTCGCGCCGGCGATGATCGCCTTGGGCACCCGCAGCGCCCGCGTGGTCCGGGTTTCGGTCTGGGTGAAGCGAACCGGCAGCCGGCGCAGCACGAACACGAACGCCACCAGCGTCAACGTCTCGACCAGGAACTGCGCCAGCGCGAGGTCTGGGCCACCGTCCACGATGAACAGCCCACCGATGCCGTAGCCGACGACGCCGACCAGCAGCACCCCGGTCAACCGGCGGCGCGAGCGCAGCACCGCGATCGCCGCCACGACCACCACGATCCCCAACGGGATCTGCAGGAGGTTGTCGTAGAGGCGCAGGTCCGCCGGCACGCTGGCACGCATCAACAGCGCCGAGCCGGGGATCGCCAGCACGGTCAGCAGGATGATGCCGAGGTAGGTCGGCAGCGAACCGACCTGCAGGCGACCGGTGACCCCGACCGCGATCCGCTCCAGCAAAGCCATGATCCGCTCGTACCCGCGCTGCGCGTCCAGCAGCCGCGGCAGCTCGTTGCGCAGCGCGGTCAGGCGCGCCCGCCCCAGGTGCAGCACGACACCGCCGGTGACCGCGATCGCCGACAGCAGCAGCGGCAGCGTCAATCCGTGCCAAAGTCCCAGGTGGTAAGAGTTGTCGCCGGGTGGGAAGGCGCTGGCGTAAGCGCTCGCGAGGCGGTCGGCGATCGGGAACCCGATGCCCAGGACAACGCCCGCGAGCGCGGGCAACCCGGCGGGCACCAGGGCCTCGAAGCCGGCCGGCTTCGCTTCGGTCGGCGCGATGTCCCGCTTCGCCGCGAAGGCACCCCACAGCAGCCGGAGGCTGTAGGCGACGGTCAGCATCGAGCCGACCACCAGCACCACGTCCACCAGCAGTTCCGGCTGGGAGCCGCCGAGGAAAGCGCTGAACGCCGCTTCCTTGCCGACGAAACCGAGCATCGGCGGCAGCCCGGCCATCGACGCCGCGCCCAGGGTCGCGATCCCCGCCAGCCACGGCATCCGGCGGCCCAGCCCGGACAGCTCCCGGATGTCGCGGGTGCCCGCCTGGTGGTCGATGATGCCGACGACCAGGAACAATGTGGCCTTGAACAGGCCGTGCGCCAACAACATCGTGGTCCCGGCGACCGCCGCCGTGTAGGTGCCGGTGCCGAGCAGCACCATCAGGAAGCCGAGCTGGCTGACCGTGCCGTAGGCGAGCAGCTTCTTCAGGTCGTACTCGTGCAGCGCCCGCCAGCCGCCCAGCAGCATGGTGGCCAGGCCGAACACCACGGTCGGCAACCACCACTGCGGCATGCCGGCGAACACCGGCCCCAGCCGGGCCACCAGGAACACACCGGCCTTGACCATCGACGCGGCGTGCAGGTACGCGCTGATCGGCGTCGGCGCCACCATCGCGGCGGGCAGCCAGTTGTGGAACGGCAGCTGCGCGGACTTGGTGAACGCGCCGACCAGGATCAGCCCCGCGGCCACCGCGACCGAGGTGCCGCCGGGCGGCTTCGCGATCAGCTCGGAGATCCGGTAGGTGCCCGCGGACTCGCCGAGCACCACGAAACCGAGCAGCATCACCAACCCGCCCAGGCTGGTGATCATCAGCGCCTGCAGCGCCGACCGCCGCGACTCGCGGCTGATCCCGGCCTGCCCGACCAGCAGGAACGAGCAGATCGTGGTCAGTTCCCAGAAGACGTAGACGGTGATCAGGTCGTCGGCGAAGACCAGCCCGAGCATCGCGCCCGCGAAGGCCAGCAGCAGCGGCGCGGAACGCCTCGCGGCACCGCCGCCGCGGCTGAAGTACGCGTCGGAGTAGATCAGCACCAGCGCGCCGATGCCGGCCACCAACACGGTCATCAGCAGCGCGAGCGGGTCCAGCCGGAAACTGAACTCCAGCCCGATCAGCGGTGCCCACGCGACCGTCTCGGTGATCACCTGCCCGGCCAGCACCGGTTGCGCCTGCGCCAGCACCCACACCAGCGCCGCCGCCGGCGGGACGGCCGCGGTCAGGAACGCGGCACGGGTGCTGCGCCGGGCGAGAAACGGGAGCGCGAGAGCCACCAGCAGGTGCACGATGACGAACGCGAGCAAAGGCACCTCCTCGACGCCGATTGGTCGTGGTCACCCGGACCCGCCGACGCCCGACTACCGGGATTGTTCGCCAACGCCACCGCAGACGCACCGCGACGAACGATGTCGGCGGCGTGCAAACGCTGCGAATATCGGCTTGAGGAAGGCTCGGGCCACCGATGCACAGCGAGGTCCGATCGGAGCCCAACTTATCCGAAACGCCCCAGTCCGAGCCAATCCGCCACCGGCGGCGTATTGGCCGCTCGGCGGCCTTTTTTCGTTGCGACGAAATGACCTTGGCGACATCCGGGGAGGCATCGCCGCGACCGTCGGCGTGGGATTGTTCACTTTTCGTAACGCCGATCCGCCACGCTGGGTGATCGCCTCGGCGGTGTCGGGTAATCGTCCCAGCTGAGCAACGATCCTCGCCGGTTCCGCCTCGCCCGTCCTGCCGACCATGGAAAATATGGCCGTGCCCACGGATAGCTACGAGCCCGACACCCTGGCCGGCGCCGGCCGGCTGATCGCGGACCGGTACCGCTTGGACAGCAAGCTCGGCGGCGGTGCGATGGGCACCGTGTGGTCCGGCACGGACGAGCTGCTGCGCCGCCAAGTGGCGATCAAGGAGGTCAAGCTCCCGCCGGGGATGCCGGACGAGGAGGCCGCTGAGCTGCGCGAGCGGGCGCTCCGGGAAGCCCGCGCCATCGCCGTCCTGTCGCACCCCAACGTCGTGACGCTCTACGACGTCGCCCGCGAGGACGGCGAACCGTTCGTCGTCATGGAGCTGGTGCCGTCGCAGAGCCTCGCCGCGATCCTCGGCAAGCACGGCGCGCTCGACGACCACCAGCTGGCGATGATCGCCGACGGCGTCGCCTCCGGGCTGGAGGCCGCGCACCGGGCGGGCATCGTGCACCGCGACGTCAAACCCGGCAACGTGCTGATCGGCGACGACGGCCGGATCAAGGTCAGCGACTTCGGGATCTCCCGCAATATCGCCGAGCACACCATGACCAGCACCGGCATCCTGCTCGGCACCCCGGCGTTCATCGCCCCGGAGGTCGCCGCGGGCGAGGCCGTCACCGCCGCCGCCGACCTGTGGGGGTTCGGCGCGACGATGTTCGCCGCGGCCGAGGGGCGCACGCCCTACGACGTGCAGAACGATCCGCTGGCCACCGTGACCGAGGTGGTGCGCGGTCCCGTGCCGGTGGTCACCCGGCCAGGCCCGATCGGCGACATCGTCCGGGGCCTGATGGTCAAGGACCCGACGCAGCGAATGCCGTTGACCGAAGCGCGCCGCCGGATCCAGCACCTGCTGCCCGAGCCCGGGAACCGCCCGTTCGCGATGCTGCTGGACCCGGATGCGCCGACGGTGAAGGTGCGGCAGCTGGTGTCGTCGTCGCCTCCGCCGATGCAGCAGCCCTCGATCGGACCTGGCTCGGTGCCGCTGGCCCAGGATCCCGGCCTGCCGCCGTTCGCGTTGAAGGATCCGCCGCCGCAGGCGCGCCGCAGGTCGCCGTGGGCGGTGCTCGCGCTCGGCGTCGTCGCGGTCGTGCTCTTCGCCGCCGCACTGGCCGGGGGTTTCGCCGCGACCCGGCTGGCCGCGGGCGCGTCGGTGCTGCCGGATTCGGCGCCTCCGCTGGTCAAGCCCGGTCAGTTGTACCTGATCACGCACCACGACATCGCGAAGCACACGGCCGCCCCGAACGCCGAGGAGTTCAGCATCAAGGCCCCGGGCGATCCGGGCTGGCGGCTGTTCCACAGCGAGCGCGACGACTTCGCCAACAGCGCGGTGGTGTCGTTCGTGTCCCCGGACGGCACCACGGAGATCGCCGTGCAGCGCTACGGCGGTTTCTTCCGCTCCGGCAAGGAGATGTCGGACTACGAGGCGGCGCTGCAGAACTCCGCCGCGGGCCCGTCGGGGGTCACCGTGGAGTCCGCCGTTTCCACCGGCCAAGACCAGCAGCGCCTGAAGTACCGGACGACCGAGAAGTCGCTGATCGGCTCTCCCACCGAGGGGCGGCAGCTCGGCACCACCGCGGAGTTGATCCGCCACGACAACGACCTCTGGATCGTGCGGGTCACGGTACCGAGCCGCCAGGCGCAGACCAGCGAACCGATCCTCAACCAGATCCAGCCGACCCTGCACATCGGTCCATGAGGATGTTCCCGCAGCCCATCTGCCGTGAGCTGCGGGAATGTCCTCATCGGAGGTCCAGGCCAAGAAACACGATCCGCAGGGTCTTCGCGAGTTCGCCGTGCCCTGCGTGTTCGTGCTCCGGGTGCGGGACGGCCAGATCGTCGAATCCCGCGACTACGTGGACCACTTCGCCTTCGCTGGGCCAGCGGCGCGCTCGACTCGCTCCTCGCGGGCTGAAACGCCGCCGCGCGGCTCGGCACGGACTAAGCTGCGCGCCCGTGACGCCTACGACGACTTCCGACCCGTCCGCCGCCGCTAGCGCCGCCGCCAAGCTCGCCGAGATCACCGGCATCGACCGCCACGACATCGTCGTGGTGCTCGGCTCCGGTTGGCAGCCTGCCGCCGAGGAGATCGGCCTGCCGGCCACCGAGCTGAGCATGTCCGACCTGCCGGGCTTCGCCGCGCCTGGTGCGATCGGGCACAGCGGCAAGATCTGGTCCGTGCCGGTGGGCGACAAGCGGGTGCTGGTCACGCTCGGGCGGACGCACCTGTACGAGGGCAAGGGCATCGAGCCGGTGGTGCACGGCGTGCGGACCGCGGTCGCCGCCGGGTGCCGGACCGTGGTGCTCACCAACGCCGCCGGCGGGCTGCGCGAGGGCATGCAGGTCGGTCAGCCGGTGCTGATCAGCGACCACGTCAACATGACCGCCCGGTCGCCGCTGGTCGGCGCGAACTTCGTGGACCTCACCGACCTTTACTCGCCGCGGCTGCGGGAACTGGCCCGCGGCATCGACTCCTCGCTGGAGGAGGGCGTGTACGCCGGGCTGCCCGGCCCGCACTTCGAGACGCCGGCGGAGATCCGGATGCTGCGCGGGCTCGGCGTCGACCTGGTGGGTATGTCCACGGTGCTGGAGGCCATCGCGGCCCGCGCCGAAGGCGCCGAGGTGTTCGGGCTGTCGCTGGTGACGAACCTGGCTGCCGGGCTGTCCGGGCAACCATTGAACCACCAGGAAGTCCTGGACGCGGGCCAGGCTTCGGCCAGCCGGATGGGCAAGCTCCTGCGCTCCCTGCTGGAAGCCGCGTAGGAGCAGCCGTTTCCGGACTCGTCCCGAGTGGCGGTGCGGGTGGCGGTACCTCAGACGCCGTCCGGACTCCGGGATCACCGATTCGTGCATGACCAATACGCGGATTCGGTGGGCTGCCCTCGCCGGACGACGCCTGAGAGCCTGTCGGCGAATGCCGTCCGCGCGTTTGGAAGCGGCGTAGCCGCTTGCATTCACCTTGCCAAGACGACCATCGGCGGGTTCTGAGAGGTTTTCTGACGAGGACGACCCCTCCGCCGCGTATTGGACATACATCAGGAGGGGCACCCGCAGTCCAGGGAACCTCTCAGGTTCCGCTAAGCGACCACCCACCCAGACCATTCACCAACAGGCTCTCAGCGGCGGTGCCGGTTGCCGGGGTGAGCCGAGCAGCTACGCCGCTGCAAAGGCAAAAGACCGAACCGGCTTACGAGCAGGCGCCGCAGCACCCAGAATCACTGACGGAACCATTCATGATGCAGCGGAGCTCTGGAGGTGGCGTGACGCTGGATGCGCAGGTGCGCGAGGCCGCTCGGCGCTGGATCGCCGACGACATCGACGCGCGAACGCAGGCCGAGTTGCAGCAGTTGCTCGACGCCGCCGACCCGGAGCTCGCGGACCGGATGTCCGGCATGCCTCAGTTCGGCACCGCAGGCCTGCGCGCAGCGGTGCGCGCGGGTGCGAACGGCATGAACCGCGCCGTGGTCGTGCGCACGACTGCGGGCGTGGCGGCCTGGTTGACCAAGCACGGTCACGCCGGCGGTGTCGTGGTGGTCGGTCGCGACGCGCGGCACGGCTCGGAGGACTTCGCCACCGACGCCGCTGGTGTGCTGGCCGCCGCCGGTTTCGACGTGCGGATGCTGCCCGAACCGCTGCCGACGCCGGTGCTGGCCTACGCCGCCCGCGCGCTGCACGCGGACGCGGGCATCCAGATCACCGCATCGCACAATCCGCCGCACGACAACGGCTACAAGCTGTACTTGCAGGGCGGCATTCACCTGGTGAGCCCGACCGACACCGAGATCGAGGCGGCGATCGCCGCGACTCCGGCGGCGAACGCGGTGCCGCGCGAGGAAAGCTGGTCGATCTGCGGGTCCGCACTCGACGACTACCTGGCACAGGTGTCAACGCTGCCGCGCGGCAACGCCCGCAGGCTCCGGATCGCGGCGACCGCATTGCACGGCGTCGGCGCTCAGACGCTGCTGCAGGCATTGCATCGCGTGGGATTCGACGACGTGCACCTCGTTGCGTCCCAAGCGAAACCGGACCCGGACTTCCCCACCGTCGGCTTCCCGAACCCGGAGGAACCGGGGGCGACCGACGCGCTGCTGGAACTGGCCGCCGAGGTCGGCGCGGACCTGGCGATCGCGCTGGACCCAGACGCCGACCGGTGCGCGCTCGGTGTCGAGGAGGACGGCGCCTGGCGGATGCTGCGCGGCGACGAAACCGGCGTCCTGCTCGCCCAGCAGATCCTGTCCACACTGGACTCCGACAGGGATCCAGACCCGTTGGTGGCGACCACGATCGTTTCGGCGACGATGCTGCGCTCGATCGCCGCCGAGTTCGGCGTCCGCTACGACGAGACGCTGACCGGGTTCAAGTGGTTGGTGCGCGCCGGTGACGGCGCCGGAACCGGACTGGTCTACGCCTACGAGGAAGCGCTCGGGCATTGCGTCGATCCGGACGCGGTGCGTGACAAGGACGGCATCTCCACCGCCGTCCTGGCCAGCGACCTGGCCGCCACTGCGAAGGCGTCCGGGCGCAGCGTTCCGGGGTTGCTCGATGCGCTTTCCGCGAAGCACGGTGTGCACCAGACCGGCCAGGTTTCGGTGCGGGTCACGGATCTGAGCGCAATTCCGCGAATCATGCGGCGGCTCCGCGAACAGCCGCCGACCAAGCTCGCGGAGACCACTGTGGACGTGGACGACCTGTTGCCAGGAACCGATGCCCTGGTGATCACCGGGACGGGTGGGCTGCGCGTCGTCATCCGCCCGTCCGGGACCGAACCCAAGCTCAAGTGCTACCTGCAGGTAGTCGAGCACGTCGGCGAACTTCCGTTGGCGGCGGCGAAGCAGCGGGCCGCGGACCGGCTGGACGCGCTGAAGCAGGCGGTTTCCGATCTGGTGCGGGGGGACTGACGATGCCGAGACTGCTGATCGTGCACCACACGCCGTCGCCGGGCATGCAGGCGATGTTCGAGAAGGTCGTCGCGGGCGCCACGACCGACGAGATCGAGGGCGTCGAAGTGGTGCGGCGAGCGGCGTTGAGCGCCACCGCCAGCGATGTCCTCGAAGCCGACGGCTACCTGCTGGGCACCCCGGCGAACCTCGGCTACATCAGCGGCGCGCTCAAGCACTTCTTCGACACGATCTACTACCCGTGTCTGGATTCGACGATCGGTCGGCCGTACGGCTGCTACGTGCACGGCAACGAGGGCGTGGAGGGCGCGCTGCGAGCGATCCGGTCGATCACGACGGGTCTGTCGTGGCAGCAGGTGGCGGAACCGGTCACGGTGCTCGGCCAGCCGGACAAGGATGCGCTGGAGGCCTGCTGGGAACTCGGCGCCACCGTCGCGGCCGGGCTGATGCCCTGAACGGCCGCAACGACGTTTCCGCGCTCACATCGACCGCGCAACGGCGCCCCGTCCGGAGCTGGCGGGCGGCGATTTCGCGCGAATCGTCGTGTTCCGCGACCAACCCCAGTTGATCTTGGTCCGCCCGGTCGGAGTAACCTGATCGTGTCGTCGGGGCGCGCCCCTTGACGGCAGTGGGGCGCCCCGGGCAAAGCCCGCCTTCCCTCATCAACGTGCGATGTTCGGGGCGCCCCGCACCTCGCTCATGGTAATCGACCGACCGGTCCGACCAGCTCAGCAGGTCGATCGAGGAGAACTGCGCAGGACTCCGGCAGCATTTGCCCAGTCGCAGGGGTTACCCTGCGACAGTGAGTGAGGAAGCGATCCGACTCGAACTCGACGACTCCGGCGTCTCCGTGGATCTCCCACAGCCCCCCGGTCCGAACGATCAGGTTCAGGGCGTTCCCTACCGACCTGTCGAGTTCCGTGACAACGACCTGCCGGCCGCCCTGGAGCGGTCCGCCCAATGGCTTCGCGAAGCCCAGAACTGGCTGGGTGAACCCATCGATGTCATCGCAGTCCACCTGGACTACGACGATCGCGAAGGTGCCCCCTACTACGACCTCAAGTTGCTCTGCAACGAAGAGGATCTAGCAGGAGCACCGATCGCCCTGCGGAGATTGCAGAGCGGCGCCGTCGGCTGAGACCCGCGGCACGTACCGGTGTGGTCGGCCGACCACGGCGAGCAGTGCCGGAAACCAACGGACCTCGGCCGCAGAACCGAACGAATTGATCGCGATGGCCCGCCCGGCCCCCGGGCGGGCCATCGCCGTTCAGAGCTCAGCACCGGGACCCCGCGCCACATCACCGCGCCAACAACGCGCGGCGGGAAACCACAGTTTCAACTGAAACTGTGCAGCCATAGCCCGCGGCCGCCACCCTCAGCGGCGAATCACATTGCGCGCCACGGATTCGCGCACCGACGGGAAAGTTCAGACCTTGGGCTTGGCCCAGCGCTCCAACCGGTCCGCCACTTCGGGGAGTTCTCGCTGGTCGCGGCCGACCTCGCGGACCAGCACCAGGGCCGTCTCGTCGTCGGCTTCCACCCACCAGCCGTTCACGTCGCACATCGCCACCGCGGCCACCCAGCCCAGCCGCCAGTTGCCCTCGGCCAGCGGCCGGGTGCGCACGATCGAATCCAGCAACGCGGCCGACTTCAGCCACAACGTCTCGTAGGCGGGTACGCCGAGAACCTCCGCGCGCGGGCGGTACGCCGCCGCGTCAAGCAGTCCGCTATCCCGCACCAGCAGGTCGCCGTCGGCCACTGCCGTCGCGAGCAGGAGCAGGTCGGACGTGTCGAGATATACGGTCACCGGTCAATAGTTGATCACGCAGGACCGAGCTTGTCCAACAAGCCCTGATATCGCGGCAGGACGCGTCGCATGACGTCGTCTAGCTGCTGTTCCTTCTGCTGCCGCGCCCAGCGCTCCGCTAGCGCGCTGCGCACGACCTCCTGCTTGGACCGCCCCTCGGCCGCCGCGAGCTCGGCGAGCCGCTGGTTCTCTTCCTCGGTGAGGCGCAGGGTCATGGCCATGCGGTAGATGGTATCGCGCTGATACCACTCGTCAAAGGCGATACTTTCGGTCGATGGCGAGACCGCGAGCGCACGACGAAGCCCTCCGCACCCGCCTGCTGGACCGGGCCGGGGAGCTGCTCTCCGCGCACGGCCCGGACGGGCTCAGCCTGCGCCGGCTCGCCGCGGACGTGGGCACCTCGACCACCGCGGTGTACTCCCTGTTCGGCGGCAAGCCGGGGCTGGTCCGCGAGCTGTACGTCGAGGGGTTCCGGCGGTTGTGCGACCGGATGGAGCGGGTGGCTCGGACCGGCGACTCGGAGCACGACCTGACCGCGCTGGGCCACGCCTACCGGGACAGCGCGCTGGCCAACCCACACTTCTACTCGATCATGTTCGGCCACGCGGTGCCCGACTTCACCCCCGACGAGCAGGCGTGGGAGCAGGCGCTGCGCAGCATCCACCCGCTGCGGGACGCCATCGGCAAGGGCATCGAGGACGGGGAGCTGATCGACGCCGACCCGGCCGAGGTCGTCTTCGCGGCCTGGGCCCTGGTGCACGGCCTGGTCTCGCTGGAGCTGAGCGGTTCGGCGCCCACCGAAGACGAGCGCAGCGCCCGCTACGACCGGGCACTGCGCAATGGTTTCGCCGGTTGGCGGCGCTGACCCCGAAGTGACGGGGGAGGTTGCTCCGGGGCCAGCGCGTCGTGAGCCTCCAGGCCTGGTCAATGGCCACGAGCGCCCACAACTGCCTCCGGGTCGTGCCGGTTCTCCGCCCGGCGAGGGGCGTTCGGGGTTCTGCCGCCCGGTGCAGGGGCGTTCGGGGTTCCGCCGCCCGCACCGCCGCGCGGCACGCTCCGAAACGTCCTCAGCCGAGCGCGTTGTGGATGGCGGTCATGAGTTCACCCTCGGGGGTGTCGCCGTCCATCGACCAGACCATCGCACCGCCGAGGCCCTGCTGCTTGAGGTACTCGACCTTGCGGGTGATCTCGGCCGCGTCGTCGAAGGTCCAGAACGTGGTTCCGTCGTAGAGCCAGGCGAAACCGGCCTTCTCGTCGCGGTGCAGGGTGAACGAGCCGGCCTTGGCCTTGAGCACCTTGTAGTCCTCGATGCCGGCCTCGTACTTGGCCGGGGCGGGACCCGTCGAGCTCTGGAACAGGCCGTTGTTCTGGTTCGGCACCCCAGTCCAGCCGCGACCGTAGAACGGCACGCCGAGCACCATCTTGTCGTTCGGCGCCCCGGCTGCGCGCCAGGCCTTGATCGTCTGGTCGATGCTCCACTTCTCCGGCGACGGGTCGCCATCGGGACTGAAGATCGCCGACTGGTGGTTGGTCGTCGGGTCGTAGGCGCCGTGCAGGTCGTAGCCCTGGATCGTGCCGAAGGTGAGCAGGTCGAAGACCTTCGGCATCTCGTAGCCGGCCTCGATCTTCTTCGGGTCGGCGGGCAGGAACGCGCTGATGTCGTAGGTCTTGCCGAGCTCTTGGCCGACGGCGTCGAGCTGGGTGCGCCATTCCTGCAGCAGCGCGGTGTAGTTCTGCTTGTCCGCCGGGTCGACGACGTTGCCGGGGCCGCCCTCGGAGGCCGGCCACTCCCAGTCGAGGTCGACGCCGTCGAAGACGCCCGCGGCGACGCCGTCCCCGCCCTGCGGTTCGCCGATCTTCGGCAGGTTGCCGCGGATCCACATGTCGATGCAGGACTTGACGTGGGCGGCGCGGGATTCGGGGGTCGCCGCGGCCGCGTGGAAGTTCTTCGACCAGGTCCAGCCGCCGAAGGAGATGTAGACCTTCAGGCCCGGGTGCTTCGCCTTGAGCTGCTTGAGCTGGTTGAGGTTGCCCGCCAGCGGCTGGTCGTAGGCGTCGGCCGTGCCGTTGACGGTCTGCTCGGCGGTGAAGCGGCGCTGGTAGTCGGCCCAGGCGTCGCCTTCGCCGGCCTGGTTGACCTGGAAGCACTTGCCGCCGGCGTCGAGGTTGCCGAAGGCGTAGTTGAGGTGGGTCAACTGCCCGGCGGCACCGGAGGTGTCGAGGTTCTTGACGAAGTAGTTGCGGTCGTAGATCGACCACTGGGTGAAGTAGCCGACCTTGCGGGCGACGGCCTGCGGCTGGGGGGCGGCCGGGATGTCTGCGGCCCCGGCCGGGGCGGCCAGCGCGGGCAGCCCCAGCGCGAGGATCGAGGCGAGCAACACCGGCAGTCGGAACGGGAAGCGGCGTCTTGCGGACATGGCGACTCCTGCGGCATCGGGGGATCGCTCAAGATGGTTTAGACCATATTCGGATTAGGTCTAGACCAGGTAACGCCCGTTTGGCCGTCGCTACTGCGGGCGGGTCACGACAGCACCCGCGGCGAGCACCCCACGAATCCCGGAAATCCCAGGTAGGACCGGCCGCGACACGACGTGCCGGGGCATCTCCAGGGCTTCCAGCCCCAGGAAAAATCGGGAAATTCCCGCTGCGGCGCGGCAGAGGCGTTCCCGACTTCGGGCAAAATCGGGAACGCTCATCCTCCGCGCGATCTTGGAGTCGTCAGACCGCGCCGTACTCGCGGTCACCCGCGTCGCCGAGGCCCGGGACGATGTAGCCCGACTCGTTGAGCCGCTCGTCGACGCTCGCGGTCACCACCCGCACCGGCAGCCCGGACTCCTCGAGCCGGCGCACGCCCTCCGGGGCGGCCAGCGTGCAGATCGCCGTGACGTCGGTGGCACCGCGGTCGGTCAGCAGGCTGATCGTGTGCACCATCGAGCCGCCGGTGGCCAGCATCGGGTCCAGCACGAACACCGGACGCCCGGCGAGGTCGGCGGGCAGCGACTCCAGGTACGGCGTGGGCTGCAGGGTGGTCTCGTCCCTGGCGAGGCCGACGAAGCCCATCTGAGCTTCCGGGATCAGCCGGTGCGCCTGGTCGGCCATGCCGAGACCGGCCCGCAGCACCGGAACCAGCAGCGGCGGGTTCGCCAGCCGGAAGCCGTTGGTGCGCGCCACGGGCGTGTGGATGGGCTCCACCGCGACCTCGGCGCCCCGCGTCGCCTCGTAGATGAGCATCAGCGTCAGCTCTTGCAACGCGGCGCGGAACGCGGCGCTGTTGGTACGCGCATCGCGCATTGTGGACAGCCTTGCTTTCACCAGGGGGTGGTCCACGACCCGTACATCCATGACCGACAACAGTAACCGCCAACCCTGGGCGACACGTTGCCGCTGCTCAACAACGTGTCCGCGGTCGCACCCGACCGCAGCCGGGCCTCAACCCGCCGTCACCGTCAGCAATTTCCATTGAAATCGAAGGTCCGATTTCAATGGAAATTGCGGGTTGTCCACAGTCACCGGTGCGTCGTGGCCCGACACGCCGGAGGCTGTGGACTACTTCTTCGGTTTCAATGGAAATCGAAGGTCCGATTTCCATTGAAATTGCGACGGAACCTGGCGGGGGCGTCAGTGCGGGGTGGCGGCGATGCCTTGGACGAGGATGTCGAGGCCGAAATCGAAGCGCTCTTCCTCGTCGCCGGACATCAGCGCCGGGAGCATCGAGACCATCGTCGGGAACCGGTCCGCCGGCAGCTCCGAGAAGTACTGCTGGACCATTTCCATCCGTTCGATCCGCTCCGCATCGCTGAGGCCGAAGTCCGCGCTGCGTTCCATGGCGACCGCCGTGCCGAACAGGGCGAGGATGTCGACGGCGAACGCCACCACGCGGTCGGACAGCCCGGCCGAGCGCAGGACGGCCATCATCGCCTCGGACACGACCAGCGCGTTCGGCCCGGTCGGCGCCGGGGTGCGCATCACGACCTGGGCGATGCCGGGGTGCGCCGTGAGCACCTCCACCTGCTGGCGGATCAGGCCCTTGATCTGCTCCTGCCACTTCTCCGGATCGGGCTGCGGTACTTCGATCTCGCCTATCACCAGGTCGAGCATCAGCTCGTGCAGCTCGTCCTTGTTGCGCACGTAGGCGTACAGCGAGGCCGCGCCGGTGCCCAGCCGCTGCGCGACCTTGCGCATGCTGACGGCGTCCAGGCCTTCGCTGTCGAGCAGGTCGAGCGCGGTGCGCACGATCAGCTCCAGGCTCAGCGGGTGCTTCGCCGGCCGCTCGCGCGCGGCGCGCTGCTGCCAGGGCGGGACTGGCACGGACATCGCTCTCCACTTCCTCGATCGGTGCTGCGAACACCGTACTTGACGCGAACACTGTTCGCGAGATAGAACAGCGTTCGTAACACGAACAGCGTTCGCGGAGAGGTGTCACCGATGTCCGAACGAACTCCAGTCCTGATCGTCGGCGCCGGGCTGTCCGGCCTGTCGACCGCCGTTTTCCTCGGCCTGCACGGCACGCCGTCGCTGGTGGTGGAGCGTCACGAGGGCACCTCCACCCACCCGAAGGCGCGCGGCCAGCAGCACCACACGATGGAGGCACTGCGCCTGGCCGGGCTCGAAGCCGCCATGATCGGCGCGTCGCCGAAGAGCCAGGGATTCCTGCTGCGCATCGCGGAAAGCGCGAGCGGCCCGGTGTTCCGCGAGATCCTGCACGACACCTTCGCACCGCTCGACCACCTGACGCCCGCAGGAGCAGCCGACGCCAGCCAGGCCAGCGCGGAACGCATCCTGACCGAGCGCGCCCGCGAGCTGGGCGCCGAAATCCGCTTCTCCACCAAGCTGGAATCGTTCGAGCAGGACGAGAACGGCGTGCGCGCAGTACTTTCCGACGCCACCGGAACCCGCACGGTGCACGCCGACTACCTCGTCGCCGCCGACGGCCACCGTAGCCCGATCCGCGAACAGCTCGGCATCGGCACCCACGGCCGCGGCGCCCTCGGGCACTCGATCCACTGGCTGGTGCGCGCCGACCTGTCGGCCGTCGTCGACGACCGCCAGGTCATGTACTACCTGCAGAACCCGAAGCTCTCCGGCGGCACCGGCGTGCTGGCCAGCACCGACCACCCCGACCAGTTCGTGGTCGGCGTCGGCCACGACCCGGAGCGCGAGGACCTGGCGGACTTCACCGAGGAGCGCAGCCTGGAGCAGATCCGGCTGGTCACCGGCGTGCCCGAGCTGGACGTCGAGATCCTGATGACGGACACCACGGTGGCGACCATGCGGGTGGCCGACCGGTTCAGCTCCGGGCGGGTAAACCTGGTCGGCGACGCCGCGCACACCATGCCGCCGCAGGGCGGGATGGGCGGCAACACCGCGCTGATGGACGGCTTCTACCTGGCGTGGAAGCTCGCCGCGGTGCTCCGGGGCGAGGCCGGGCCGGGACTGCTCGACAGCCACGACGCGGAGCGGCGGCCAGTCGGCGAGCTGATCGCGGAGAACCAGTACCGGAACGCCATCGTGCGCAACCGGCCCGACCTGGCCCGAGAAGGAGACGCGCCGCCGATCGAAGACCCGGCAGTGCTGCTGTTCGGCTACCGGCACAACGGCGCGGTCATCCGGGAGCCTGGCGACGAGGGCGAGCTCCTGGAGGACGCGACCCGTCCGACGGGCCGCCCGGGCTCGCGGGCCCCGCACGTACGACTGTCCACACCAGACGGAGAGCTGTCCACGATCGACCTGTTCGGCCGGAGTTTCGTGCTGCTGACCGGATCCGACGCGTGGGCCAGGGCCGCCGATGAGGTCGCCGCCACCCTGGAGATCCGGCTGAAGCCGCAACTGATCGGTGGTGAAGTCACCGGCGACTGGACCGGGCCGTACGGGGTCGACGCGGACGGGGCCGTGCTGGTCCGCCCGGACCGCTTCATCGCCTGGCGCAGTCAGGGGCCCGGCACCGCCGCCGACCTGGAGAAAGCCCTCCGCGCGGTCCTCGACCGCGGAAAGCCGCGGGTGGGTGTTGCAGTTTCGGTTGAAACTGCGCACCCACACCGTCAGCTCGGGGCGTGGTTCTAGGCCAGTTCCCTGAGCAGTTCCCAGGTTCGGCGCTCGTCCTCCGCTGAACCGATCGCGGTCTGGGTGTAGACGAGTTCGGTCGCGTCGGATTCGAAGTACTCAGTGACCTGCTTCGCGATCAACTCCTCGTCCCCGATCCGCGGCCAGGTCGACGGGGTTGTCGATCCCCTCGCGATCCAGCGCCGCGCGGTAGGACGGAATCGTCCCGTAGTCCGCCATGTTCTTCTCGGCTCGGGCACGGCCGCCCGCCACGTCGGAGGTCACCACCCGGAATCACGGCGATCCGGGGTTCCGGTGGTGACGGCGCTCCGAGTGCTCGCCGAAGAGAACGCCGGCCAGATCTCCAGCGGCCGAGCGCCCGGCGACCTCTACCCGGAAGCCGTCGCCGCGGCCGAGTCCCCTTCGACATGCTGCGCACCGGCCTCGACGACGTCTGCGACCAGGAGTGAAGGGCACCTCTGGGCAACCCCGAGTTGCGGTGACAGATCAACCGAGACACGACAAGCAACCGAGGAGCTTGTTGCGTTTTCGGCGAAAACGGCTGAACCGAAGTACCAAATCAGTCTCGATCGCCGCCGTTTGTCCGCCAGTGGCCATCTCAGCCGTGATCGATCGATCACGGTCCGTGGTGGGCGTAATTTTGCAACAGGCTCCGAGTTGCTCGAAGGTGCCCTTCACCACGTCCTGCTCACGGGTGCAGGACGACCTTGGTGTAGCCCTCGATGCGTTGGTCGAACTTCCGGTAGGCGTCCGGCGCCTCGGACAGGGACAGCTCGTGGGAGACGACGAAGCTGGGCTTGGCGCGGCCCGCGATGATCATGTCCCGCAGCTGCCGGTTGTAGCGCTTCACGTTGCACTGCCCGGTGCCGATGACCTGGCCCTTCTCGAACATCCGGCCGATCGAGACGAGCAGCATCCCCTTCTTTGCCTCCTCGCTCGGCCCACCGGGGTCGGACGGCACGTACAGGCCCGGCACGCCCAGCCGACCGGTCGCGCGCACGGTGTCGATCAGCGAGTTCAGCACGACGGCCGGTTCCTCCTTCGAGCCGTCGCCGACCTGCGCCTGGTAGCCGACCGCGTCGACGCCCTTGTCGGTGCCCTCGCCGTTGGTCTGCTCCTTGATCATCTCGACCGGGTCGCCCTTGGAGAAGTCGATCGGGATGGCCCCGATCTCCTCCGCCTTCGCCAGCCGCTCCGGCACTCGGTCGACGCAGAACACCCTCGCCGCGCCGCGCAGCAGCGCCGAGTAGGCGGCCATCAGCCCGACGGGCCCGGCCCCGTAGACGACGACGCTCTCGCCTGGCGAGACCTGGGCGAGCTCGCAGCCGTGGTAGCCGGTCGGGAAGATGTCGGCCAGCAGCACGAAGTCGGCCTCGTGGCTGCCGTCGGCCGGCAGCGTCAGGCAGTTGAAGTCGGCGAACGGCACCCGCAGGTATTCGGCCTGCCCGCCGGTGTAGGGCCCCATCGCGACGTAGCCGTAGGCGCCGCCGGCGAAGCCGGGGTTGACGGTCAGGCAGAACCCGGTGTTGCCCGCCATGCAGTTCTTGCAGAACCCGCACGCCACGTTGAACGGCATCACGACCCGGTCGCCGCGGTTCAGGCTGGTCACACCGGAGCCGACCTCCTCGATGATGCCCATGTTCTCGTGCCCGAACACGATGCCGGGTTCGGCAGCCGTCCGGCCCTCGTACATGTGCAGGTCGGAGCCGCAAATGGCGGTCGAGGTGATGCGCACGATCACGTCGTTGGGGTGCTGGATCGTCGGCCGGTCCACTTCGTTGATCGCGACCGAGAATGGTTCCTGGTACACGACTGCTTTCATCGTTGACCACCTCCGGGTGGAAGACGCGCGAAATCCATCTGCATGCCGACCAGGGACTACCCCGAGCGGGAAGACCTGAGACTCGGACGGGCGTCACCCGAACGAGGGCCCTACGGGGAGTTGCCGGAACTTCACCCACCAGCGGGCGATCTTCGGCTAACTTCGATCAAGTCCGCAGGTGCGAGTTCGGGGGTTCCGGGTCATGACACAGCTGGTCAAGATGCCGCTGGACGACGGCGGCGAACTGCTCATCGAGGCCGCAGACGGTCAGGGCGCGATCCCGGTCGGCGGCGCCGGGAAGGTCGTGCAGGCTTCCGAGACCGTGCAGAAGGCGATGGGCAGCATCCGGTCCGCCGCCGAGGCGGTGCTCGGCGAGCTGCGCGCGATGGAACAGCCGCCGTCGAAGATCAGCGTGCAGTTCGGCATCAAGGTCACCGGGGAAGCCAACCTCGCGGTCGCCAAGTCGACGGGCGAGGCCAACTTCAACGTCTCCGTCGAGTGGAGCGACTCCAAGTCGAGCAAATGACCGGCCTGGCGGCCGATCCGCTCGACCCGGCGGTGGTCCGGCTCCGCGAGGGCCGGACCGTCCTGGGCGCGGGGTTCCTGGTCGCACCGGGCGTGGTCGCCACCTGCGCCCACGTGGTCGGCGGAGCGACGCCGGTCGCCGATTTCCCGTTGCTGCGCAGCCACGACCACGCCGTCGAAGTGCTGTCGCAGGACGACGACCTGGACGTCGCGATCCTGCGGCTGGCGGACGCACCACCGGGGGCGCTGCCGGTTCCGGCCCGGATCACCGGCGACGTCCGCGACCACCGCTTCCGGACCTTCGGCTTCCCGCGCGACATGCCGGACGGGATCTGGGTGACCGGCCGCCTGGTCGGCGCGCAGGGCGCGGGCCGCATCCAGATGGCGGTCGACCCGGACCACTGGCGCATCGAACCGGGCTTCAGCGGAGCCCCGGTCTGGGACGAGGAGCTGCGCGGTGTCGTCGGGATGGTCGCGACCACCTCGGCCCGCAGCGGGACCACGGCCCACCTGGTACCGACGACGGCGCTCGGCGATGCCTGGACGACCCCGGACCGCAACCCGTACCGGGGTCTGCAGCCGTTCCGGGAAGAGGATGCCGCCCTGTTCCACGGCCGCGACGACGAAGTCGACGAGCTGCTGGAACTGCTCGCCGGGCAGGACATGATCGCCATCGCCGGGCCGTCCGGATCCGGCAAGTCCTCGCTGGTCCGAGCTGGTCTGCTGCCCCGGCTGCAGCAGATGGGCGCCACGATCGTCGAGCTGAACGCCGGTGATCCCATCGACTCGGCTCCGGTGGCCGACGGCGGCACGGTGCTGTTCCTCGACCAGTTCGAGGAAGCGGTCGCCGCCGACCCCGAAGCCGCCCGCGCTCGGCTCGGGCAGATCATCGAACGGGTCGCCGCGCTCCCGGTCCAGACAGGACGACCAGCGCCGCTGCGCGTCGTGCTGACGTTGCGGTCCAGGTCCCTGGACGACCTGACGACGGCGGAGACCCGCAAGAAGCTCAACCAGGCCGTCTGGCTGCTCGAACCGATGCAGCACGAAAGCCTGCGCGAGGCGATCACCCGTCCCGCGGCGGAAATCGGCGGGATCGCCTTCGAAGTGGGTCTGGTGGACGCCATCCTGCACGACTCCCCGTCGGAGCACGGCACGCTCCCGCTGCTCTCCGAACTACTCAAGCAGCTCTGGGACCACCGGCAGGGCGGCTGGCTGACCCACGCGGCATACCAAGAACTCGGCCGATTACCTGGAGCGTTGAGCAAACACGCCGATGCCGCCCTCGCCACGTTGCGACCAGAAGCCGCGGAACGGGCCAAGCGGCTGCTCGTCCGGCTCACCCGCCCCGACGGCGAAGGCGGCTACGCCCGCCGCAGCGTCAGCCTCGGCGACCTCGACCCCGAACTCCGGGAAGTTGTTCACGACCTCGCGGCCAAGCGCCTGGTGCTGATCCAGGACCAGACGGTCAACCTGACGCACCAAGCCCTGATCGACCAGTGGTCCGAACTGCGCGGCTGGCTCGCTGAGGACGCGGATTTCCTTTCCTGGCAAGCGAAGCTCCAGCAGCTCCAGGACGCCGGAGGGCTGCTGCGCAACGCGCCGCTGACCGAGGCCGCCGACTGGTTGCGGGCGCGTGCCGACGACATCCCCGAGCACCAGCAGCGGTTCATCCGCCGCAGTGCCGCGGCCGGGCGGCGAGCCCAGAACCGCTGGCGCACCATCACGGCGGTGTCGGTGACCTTGACGCTGGTCGCGGCGGTCCTGACCGCGGCGGTGGTCAGGACCAACGCCGAGCTCGGCGACCGGCTGCGGTCCATCAATGCCGCTTCGCTCGCGCAGGCCTCGAATCGCGCGACCGAAGTGAACCCGCTGGAAGCGCTGCAATTGGCGCTCACGGCTTGGAAGGAGAAGTCCGACAGCGTCGATGCCGACGGCGCCCTGCTCCAACAGCGGTTGTACTGGCGGGGCGTGGACCACGTGCTGGACCAAGAACCCTTTCGCGATATCAGGCAAATTCAGGCCAGCGCGGATGGCCGGGTCGCGATGCTGGTACCGCGCGAGCGCACCGGGCACCTGACCGCGTGGTGGAACCCGCCGGATCCCGACGGCGCTCGCCGCGAGATACCGGTGACCGCGGACGGCGAGTTCGCCCTGAGTCCGGATGGGCGGCGGTTGGCCGCTTCCGGCCCGGAACCCGGCCTGCGGGTGTGGGATCTCGGCCGCCCCGATGGCGATCCGATGGTCCTGGATCCGCAATTGGTGGCCGACCCCGCGTTCAGCGCGAACGGCCGCTTCCTCGCAGCCATGCCGGACGACTGGACAACCGTCGGCTCCCCGAAGCAGGTGCGGGTCTGGGACCTCGACAGCGGGCAGGAGATCCCGAACCCGCTGACCTACGCCTGGAACGGGAACCAGCCGGTCACGAACGTTTACCCGGCGCCGGACGGCCGGTCGCTGGTGCTCATCGAGTACCGCGGACGTCGCCCGGACGGTGGGCACGTGTACGAGCCGGTGGTGCGCGACCTGGCGACCGGCGCCAAGATCCGCGCGTTCCCGGCGGGCGAGGGCGCGAACGCGGAAACCGCCGTCCTCGACGCCGGAACGCATGCGGTGACCTGCAGCGATGACACGCTGGTCATCCACGATTCGTTCACGGGTGCGGTCACCGGGCAGTTCCCCGACCCGGGCTGCGCGATCTACCCCGATGCGACCGGGCAGTACCTGCTGCTCGACAACGACCCGAACGGCGCGCGTCTGACGCATGCTCTGCACTGGAGAACCGGAGCCCTGCTGGCCTTCAAGAACTCGTCGGTCCCCGTTTCGTGGGGTGCCCCCTACGACCCGAACCCGGTGCTGATCCCGGGCCCGGGCGGCGCGTTCACCGCTGTGTCGGCCCGCAACGGCGCGGTGCAGGTGGGTTCGCTCCCCACCAGCGCGAGCGGTGCCAAACCGCCGAAGGTCGACCCCGACTCGAGCTCCCTCAGCCCGGACGGCAGGTCGTGGATCACCTACGTCTCCGTCGGCAGCAGTGACGAAACCGAGTTGACGCTGCTGGACGAGCGCGGCGCGCTGCTGAACCGCCAGCCGTTGCCGAAGAAGCCGGACGGGCTGGCCTTCGACGCCTCCGGGGAGCGGATCTTGGTGCTGGCCGGTCGAACGCTTCGCATCTACCGCACGGCGGGATTGGTGCTGGAGCGCGAGGTACCGATGCCCTCCCCCGCGGGACGCGACGGCGACGAGAGGTACCGGCACGCGGCGGCGTCGCTGACAGCCGACCCGGACGGGCGCGTGCTGGTGGGGCATCTGGGCGTCGTGTCGTTCTGGGACCCGCGGACGGGCACGCAGACCGCCCCGCCGTTGGAGCTCGACGTGCCGCCCGCGTGGGAGTCGCTGCCAGGTGGCCCGAAGATCGCGCTCCGCCCGGGAAATCCGGACCAGCTGCTGGCGCAGACCAGCGACGGCCTCTCGGTGTGGGACCTGCAGACCAGAACGCAGGCGCACGCGTTCCGGCTCGCGGCCACCGACCTGGTCGTGTCCGCCGACGGATCCGTTGCCGCGATGACGGACCAGGCGAACAACTCGATCCGGCGGGTCGACCTGATCAAGATGGATGAGATCACGCCGCTGATCGCCCCGGGCCTGAGGCTCATCGGGATGTCCGGGCCGTACTTGTTCGCCAAGGACGTCACCGCGGTGCAGGTCTGGAACTGGGGCGAACGCCGCATGGTGGCCTCGATGAAGCTGGGGTCCCAAGTGGAGCAGCAGGCGGTGGGGCGGGGCGATTTCGTCCTCGACCGACTGCCCGGCCACCAGGAATCGATCCCGCTCGACCCGAAGGTCTGGTTCCGCGACCTGTGCCGGATCTCGGACCGGGAGTTCACCGTCGAGGAACGGAACCTGCTCCCCGAAGGCGTGAACGACGAGCCGCCGTGCAGATGACGGGACGCGACGCACGTGGCGGCATGCGTGGACGACGCGCTGACGGTCTTCGATTCCTTCACCGGAGGAACGACCGCCCGGTACCCGGTTCCGGGGTGTTTGTTCGAGCCCGACGTCAGCGGACAATATCCGCTGATCAAGAACAGATCGAACAGCGCGAGTCCCGCCGAGGCGATCCGGTGGCGAACCGGCGCCCGGCTCGCTCTTGGGAATTCGGCGGTGTCCAATTCGTCCGGGGGCAAAACGATGTTGCTCGTCCCCGCGCCGGGCGGCGGGCTCACCGCCATCTCGATCCGCCACAACGCTGTGGAGCTGAGCACGATTCCCACCACGCCCGGGCCTGTCGAGCGGCAGCTCATTCCGGAGTCGATGAGCTCCCGAACCGCAGACGGCGAGCGTTGGATCACCTACTATTCCGACAACACCGAAGATGGCGGAGAGCTCGCACTGCTGGACGCGGATGGCGCCGTGGTCCCGACTCGCCAACCAGTGTGAAGCGAACGGCCTGTCCACCACCATAGACGGCACAAACGGTCCGTTCGCTTCACTCACCCCACGTAGCTGGCGTGAAGCGAACGGACCGATCACCTCGGTAGGAGCCTGTTGCGTTTTCGGCGAAAACGGCTGAACCGAAGTACCAAATCAGTCTCGATCGCCGCCGTTTGTCCGCCAGTGGCCATCTCAGCCGTGATCGATCGATCACGGTCCGTGGTGGGCGTAATTTTGCAACAGGCTCGTAGACGGCACAAACGGTCCGTTCGCTTCAACCAGCGCATTCCAGAACGCCCTCAATGGCAACCAAAGACGCTCACGGCACCGCCCCAGGCGAAACTCCCTGGATGGCTTCGAATCAGGCCGGTCGGGCGCAAAAAGGTTGCCTTCCCCGGATGCCGTACGACAGGATTGGAGTCCGCCGCCGACGGACCGAAGAGAGTCGTTGTGCGGCGTCGTTCTTTTCTCCGTGCTGCCGTGATCGGTGGCGGTGTCGCGGCTTTCACCGGTGGGCTGTGGACCGGGGCCGCGGTGGGCGGAACGGTCCGCAAGGTGATCTACCTGACCGAAGACGAGACCGATGGCTGCTTCTACCGGTTCCGGCCGAACAACTGGGGCGACCTCTGCGCGGGCGGGCTGCTGGAAGTGTTGGTCGCAGGCGAGTAAACGTCGGGGCAGGCGACCTGGGTGGAGGTCCCGGAGCCGACGCCCGCCGAACGTGACACGCCGACCTGCGAGCAGGTCGCCGAGGCGAAGCACTTCGACGGCGGCGAAGGCTGCTACTACGCCTCCGACAGGTGTTGGTTCACCACCACGGGCGCAGCCGGGTCTGGCAGTTCAACGTCGCCGACGATACGTTCGGACTCGCCTACGACGGCGGCGGCAGCCTGGGTGCCGTTGACAACCTCACCGGGAGCTCCATCGGCGACCTGTACGTCGCCGAGGACGGCGACAACATGGAGATCTGCATCATCACGCCGGACGACGGGGTGGCCCCGATGCTGCGGGTGAACGGTTACGACTCGTCCGGGCTGAGCAGTCCGGCGTTCAACCCGGCCGGCGACCGAATGTACTTCTCCTCGCAGTGCGGCCCGTCCGGCGAGTTCTCCGACGGCGACACCTACGAGATCACCGGACCGTTCCGCCGCTAGATGCCCGTGAGTACTTCTTGTCGCTATATCACCAGAAAGTACTCACGGGACCTGACCAGGGGAAACCTGGACCGAGCCGGATGTCGACAGGGCACGGGGGCGTTCGTCGATGTCCCACATGAGCCGGTGGCGGCCCACGTACTCCGCCACCGGTTCCTCCGGCCACCGGATCTCCTCCTCCGGCCACGGGTCGTCAGCGGTTTCGACGGGAATCGCGGAGTCCAGCGGGTAGTTCGCGGATCCGGGTGGAATCGCGGGAACCCTGAGACCGGCCGCAATTTCAATGGAAATTGCGGGGATGCGGGGGCGCGCGAGCCGGACCTTGCGCTCGGCTTCCAGGGCCTCGCTGAGCTGCCACACCATCACCGCGCCCGGTCCGGCACCGGCGTGTTGGCCGGTGCCGCCGCGTATCGGTATCACCGCGAGAACTCCTGCCACGACTACGAAAGCGCCGATAACAGCGAGGTAGGCGGACGGATTCTGGAACAGGCCCAGCAGGATCACGACGCACCTCCCTTCCGGGCAGCCGCGTCGGCCGCGTCTCGGCGGGATCGGGCCTCGTCCCAACAGGATTCGCAGGTGGGCGCTAGCCATTCGACCTCGGTGGGGGTGCCGACGGTCAAGTCCAGTCCGCACAGCGTTTCCCGCTGCTGACCGGATACGGCGGCTCGTCCGGGTACAAGCCGTGCCGGACGCCGCCGAACGGCCGCCAGTAAGCGACCACTCCTCGATGCTGAAACACGTTGTCTCCCAAGCTTGTCGGAGACGGTGGCCCCGGCCGGTGGGATCGGGGAGGGGTCGAAACCGGAGCCACCGCCAAGCAGTAACAGTCCGTGTTGCTATCGTTACCGCCTGCCGCGACCATATGGGACAGCTTGTTAATTACATAGTCGCGTCAACCGAACGAGTTTGATCTCGTGCGTACGGATCGCACGGAAGGAGCAACATGACACCGGTCTCCCCAACCGTTGCGGCGTGGTCACTCGGGCTGCGAGTGCGCGACAAACGAGAAGAAGGCGGCCTCAGCGGCGCTGCCGCCGCCAAGAAGATCGGCATCGCAGCCGCATACCTCTCCGATGTCGAACGTGGGAAGAAGAACCTCTCGGCGGACCGCCTGGAGGTCTTGATCGATGTCTACGAGCTCCCTGACGACGAAGCCGAAGAGATCCGCAACCTGCGGGAACAAGCGACACGTCGCGGTTGGTGGAACAAGTACACCGCGATCTTCAGCACGGACATGCTTCGGTTCTTCGGCTTCGAGCACGGAGCCGAAAGCCTGCACACTTACGACAGCGACTTGGTCAACGGCTTGCTCCAGACGGAAGCCTATGCGCGGGCGATCACCGAAGCTGGTAGTCCGAATGTCCGACTGGCGGAGGTCGATCGCCGCGTCAACGCGAGGCTCACCCGGCAGCAGCGTCTCGTGGGCGAATCGCCGGTCCAGTTCGTATCGATCATGAGCGAAGCCGCGCTGTACCAACAAATTGGCGGACCGCAGGTTCTTGCGGAACAGCTCAAGCACCTGGAGAAATCGATCGAAGCCTTGTGGGAAACCCTCGCCCTGCAGGTCGTCCCGTTCGAAGCCAGGGGACACCACGCGATGGGCGGATCGAGCTTCTACTTGATGACGTTTCCGAGTGGTCAACTGCCAACGCTCTTGTGGCAGGAAACCGTGACGTCAACCCAGCTGATCTTCGATCCGATGACGGTCCGGGAGTACAGCTTGGCGCACACCGAGGCCATCAAGTGCGCTCTCAGCAGGAAAGACAGCTTGAAACAGATCCGCGAGGCTTACAAGCGTTTGTGACAGCGACGTAAGGTGACTGCATGCAGCACGATCGGTCATCTGTCTTAGCGCGGGCCGACTGGCACAAGTCCAGTCGCAGCGCGAACAACTCGTCATGCGTCGAGGTCGCGGTGACGCCGGGGGGGGTCGGGGTCCGCGACACCAAGGACCGCACCGGCGGCACCCTCACCTTCACCCGGGCCCAGTGGGCCGGCTTCCTCGCCGCCCTGCGCCAAAACTCCTGATCAGGGAATCGCCGCTGCCCCGCTGAGGTTTTTCTGGCGTTCGTGTCAACCTGGCGGTGCGGCGGTTCGTTACCTGATCGTGTTGGTCAACAGACATGCGGGCACGCGGTTCGGTCCCGGCTTCGAGGAGTTCGTCGCCGAGCAGTCGACCGCCGGTCGGGGCGAAGTGATCAACGGGCAGACCACCATCGAACTCCTCGGCGACGAGGAGGTCATCCCCCTCACCGGACCGGTGCGGTTCTGGGTGAGCGAAGGGACTTACCTGCCGGTGCGGTACCAGCAGCAGAATTCCGATGGCACGTGGAGCGCCCCGGCCGACTTCACCTGGCTGCCGCCGACCGGGGAGAACCTGGCGCAGCTCAAAGCAGCCGTCCCAGAAGGATTCACGCAACTCCCGAGCCACCCCTGAGCCGCTCTCCCAAGCCCGCAATTTCGCGAGAAATTGCCCATCCCCCGGGTGAACGTCAATTTCTCGCGAAATTGACACAACTCCGGGTGAACGCCGCCGGGCGTTCACGTGGTGGGAATGCGGGTGAAGGGCTTGCGCCACAGCAGGGCATAGCGCCAGAAGAGGCGGCGGCGTACCTGGGCACCGGGGAGGATTTGCGCTGCCGCGGCGTGGATTTCGTGCGGCGTCGTGGTGGGGTCCTGGACCGGCATGCCCCTGTCGTGGGGTTTGCCCGCTCGGCCGCGCACGGCCAGGTATGTGCCGACCAGCGCGTTCGTGGGGATGTTGACCGCTTCCATCGCGAAGTCGGCCGCGGTCTCCGTCCGCTAGTCCGAAACCCAGTGGGCCACCATCCAGGGCAAGATCCAGTAGCACCCGTTCTGAAGCGCCGTTTCAAAGACGAAAGAGAAAACGCCGCTGCCCCAGGCCGATCCGTGCCTGGGGCAGCTCGCTGTCCGGGGTCAGTCGAACGGGGTGCCGACGTAGTTCTCGGCGAGCAGGGTGCGTCCCGCGCGGGAGCGGGTGACCGTGTCGAGCTCGGCGAGCTGCCGGTTCTGGTCGAATCCGCTTGCCTCCGGCATGCGGTGCAGCATCGACGTCATCCACCAGGAGAAGTGCTGCGCCCGCCAGACCCGCGGCAGCGCGTTCGAGGTGTAGGCGTCGAGCGCTGTGCGGTCACCAGCGGCGAAGAAGCGGGCCATGGCGCGGGAGAGCACGTGAACATCTGCGATGGCGAGGTTCATGCCCTTCGCACCCGTCGGCGGCACGGTGTGCGCGGCGTCGCCGGCGAGGAACAGGTGGCCGTACTGCATCGGCTCGCAGACGAAGCTGCGGAAATGCAGCACCGATTTGGAGAAGATCGGGCCCTCTTTGATCTGCGCGTCGTCGACCCGGGTGTGCAGCTCCTGCCAGATCCGGTCGTCGGACCAGTCTTCGACGGTGTCGTTGGGATCCACCTGCAGGTAGTGCCGCTGCACGGTCGCGGAGCGGGTGCTGATCAGCGCGAAGCCGTTGCGGTGGTGCGCGTAGATCAGCTCGTCGGACGACGGCGGGGCCTCGGCCAGGATGCCGAACCAGGCGAACGGGTACTGGCGGAAGTGGTCCTGCCTCGGGTTCGGGGCCGGGATGAGGAACCGGGTCATGGTCCGCGACCCGTCGCAGCCGGCGACCAGCCCGCAGGTCAACTCCTGCTCGGCGCCGTCCTGGGTGAAGCGGATCGTCGGGGTGTCGCCGGTAATGCCCTCCACCTGCACGTCGGAGACCCCGAAGCGGATGTCGCCGTCATCGGCGAGGCGCCTGGCGATGAGGTCCTTGAGGACCTCGTGCTGCGGGTAGATGGTGACGCCGCGGCCGCCGGTGAGGTCGGCGAAGTCGATCCGGTGCCCGCTACCGTCGAATCGCAGCTCGATGCCTTCGTGCACCATGCCCAGCTGCTTGACGCGATCTCCGACGCCGGTCGCGGTCATCAGGTCCACCGAGCTCTGCTCGAGCACGCCCGCGCGGATGGTGCCCTCGATCTCCTCGCGGGTGCGGGTGTCGATGCCGACGGAATCCACGCCGTGCTGGTGCAGCAGATGCGAAAGCATCAGCCCCGCAGGCCCTGCTCCGACGATCCCGACCTGGGTCTGCATTGGCCGCTTCCTTTCTCCACGCTCCTGCCGCAGGCGGTGCACCCCGATGTGACCGCCACCGCAGGCAGGCCCCAACCATCGGTTGAGAGCGGGGTTGGAAGGAATGTCCCTTTCCGTTCACCGGAAGCCTGATCGTCGCCACCTGGCAGCACGTTCCCCAGAAATGACCAGCCGAACTGCCCTGTCGCAGGCTGCTATCCCGGGGTGCGTGAAGCGCGGTCGGCGACGGCGGCCTTCCGCTCGGTGGCGAGTTTGGTGCGGAGTTCTTCGAGGCGTTGGTTTTCGAGTTCGACCGCCGTGATCAGCACGCAGGTTTCGCAGCCGATGCGCGGGTGAGCGGGTTCTCCTTCGACCAGCTGTCTGTACATGGTCAGAGCCGGGCTGGTCTTCGCGGCGCTCAGCAAGGAGCTTGTGTCGAGGTAGCGGTCACGCACGCGGCCGTAGGCGTGCGTGACTCGAAAGATCGTGATGGCGGTGTTTTCGTAGTTGGCGCGCAGCAGTGGAGCGCCTTCACCACCCGTGTCAAGAACGGGAAGTTCGACCGATAGGTGCGGCGAAGGGCACCGACCTGATCGGCCGGTGCCCTTCGGTGGGATTGATCAGCGGGCGGTGGCGTCTTCGGGGATGTTGAGGTTCCGGTCCTTCGTTTCCGGGGCCAGCAGGGAGGCGACCAGGCTGATGGCCATCATCGCCATCATGTAGATCGCCACCGGGATCCAGGAACCGCTGAAGGCCGTCAGCAGGGCCGTGCAGATCAGCGGGGCAACACCGCCGCTGAACACCGCCGAGAACTCGCGGCCCAGGGTGACGCCCGCGTAGCGGTAGCGGTTGCCGAACAGCTCCGGGAAGTAGCTCATCTGCACGCCGACCGCGCCCTGGCAGGCCAGGATGAAGCCCACGACGATCGCCACCGTGATCGCCACCGGTGAGCCGGTGTTCAGCGCGATGAACGTCGGGCCCGGCAGCAGGACCAGGGCCGCGACGATCATGGTGTAGGTGGGCTTGCGGCCGATCCGGTCGGAGAGCGCGCCGAAGCCGATCGCCGCGATGCCACCGCAGATGGAGCCGACCAGCAGGACCTTCGGCACGAACGCCTTGTCCACGCCCACCGTGGACACCAGGTACGACGCCATGAACACCTGGTAGGTGTAGGACTGCGCGCTCATCCCGAGGTTCATGAAGAACACCAGCAGCAGCGGTTTGCGGCCCTGGCGGAACGTTTCGCTCACCGGCGCCTTGGGTTCTTCGTGCTGCTCCTTGAGCTCCTGGAACACCGGGCTCTCGTTGAGCTTGCGGCGGATGATCAGCGCCGCGATGGTCACCAGCAGGCTGCTGCCGAAGACCAGTCGCCAACCCCAGCTCATCAGCGCGTCCTCCGGCAGCATCTGCACCAGGATCCACGCGACCGCACCGAGGGCCGTGCCCAGCGCCGCGCCGGTCATCACTAGCGACGCGAGCCTGCCGCGCCGTCCGGTTCGGGCTGTTTCGGTTAGCAGGGTCGCGCCACCGGCCTGTTCGGCACCGGCGCCCATGCCCTGGAAGAACCGGCAGATCACCAGCAGCGCCGGGGCGGCCAGGCCGATCTGGCCGTAGGTCGGCAGCAGACCGATGGCCAGGGTGGAGCCGCCCATCAGCAGCAGGGTGGCGACCAGCACCCACTTGCGGCCCAGCCGGTCGCCGAAGCGGGAGAAGAACAACCCGCCCAGCGGCCGGGCGGCGAAACCGACCGCGTAGGCGCTGAAGCTGGCCAGGATGCCTGCAGCGGGGGAAATGTTCGGGAAGAACAGCCTGCTGAAGATCAGTGCCGAGGCGGTGCCGTAGATGACGAAGTCGTACTGTTCGAGCGTGGTGCCGATGAGTCCGGCCCAAGCCGCGCGGCGGACCGCCTTCGGGTCCGCTGGCGTTGATCTGTCCACTGTGGCTGGTGCTGTATTGGCCATGTCCATGCGTCCTCGGATGGAGTGGGGCGGGGGCAGCAGGTTCAGTCCGCTGGGCGGACCACGACCTTGAGGTGGGACGGGTCTTGCTGCGGCGCGCGCAGCGCATCGGTGGTCCGGTCCAGCGGGTACCGGCCGGTGAGCAGACTTGCCAGATCGACCCGGCCGTCGGCGGCCAGGGCGATCGCGGTCGGGAAGGCGTGCGCGTAGCGGAACGCGCAGCCCAGGTCTATCTCCCAACGTTGCAGGTGGGCCAGAGGCAGGCCGTCGACCTGCGGCGGTGCCTGGCCGACGACGGTCGCCCGGGCGCCGGGTCCGAGGGTCCGGATGCCCTGCCAGAGCGCGGCCGGATGGCCGGAGCACTCCAGCAGCCGGTCCATGCCACGCAGGTCCGGCGCCTGTTCAGCGGTGTTGAGCACGGCCGTCGCGCCGAGCTTCGCGGCGTGCGCCAGCCGGGCGTCGTTGACGTCGGTGACCACCACCTCGGTGGCTCCGGCCGCCTTCGCGACCTGCATGACCAGGATGCCGATCGGACCCGCTCCGGTGACCAGCACCCGGTGTCCGAAGTGGACGTCGGCGCGTCGCACCGCCCACACCGCGACGGCGAGCGGCTCGATCAACGAACCGACCTCCAACCCGATGGCGTCGGGCAGCGGATGCACCGCGCGGCCCGGTGCGACGACGTGCTCGGCGAACGCGCCGTGCGTGGGTGGGGAGCCGTAGCAGGTGCCGGTCGGGCACAGGTTGTAGTGCCCCGAACGGCACGTTTCGCAACTGCCGCAGCCGACTGCGGGCTCGACTGCGACCCTTGTTCCGACGGCGACGGCCGCGGCGGCACCCGTCGCGAGAACGGTCCCGGAGGACTCGTGGCCCAGCACGGTCGGTTGACGGAGCACGTTCTGTCCGTTGCGGCCGTCGGCGAAGTAGTGCATGTCCGAGCCGCAGACGCCGACCGCGTCGACTTCGACGAGCACGTCGTCCGGGCCCAGCTTCGACAGCGGAACTTCCTCGATCCGCAGGTCGCCGGCGGCGTGCAGCACGGCGCCGCGGGTGGATTCGGGAATGGCCATGGCGTCAAGCCCCTCAGGCGGTCGGTGCTGGTTGCTGGGTGGCCTCGGCCGAGGCTGCGGCCGGGCCGTGTGCGGCGATGATGTCGATGAATTCGGACACTCGATCTGCGAACTCGGAGTGCGTCGCGAGTTCGTCGCCGAGCAGCCCGCTGCGGAAGACCTCGGTCACGAACGCCGCAGTGGACCTGGTGCGTTCGGCCGCCGCGATCAGCGATGCCCGTGCCGGGTCGATCATCGCCGCGGCGTGCGGACCGGCGTCGAAGCCCGTCGGCGGGGCCATGCAGCACAGGTATGCAGCGATGCTGAGCGCCAGGTGCTGCGGTATGCGGCCGGCGCGCAGGTGCAGCAGCGCCGGTTCCGGGATTCGCTGGGCGAGCTTGGCCGAACCGTCGGAGCCGACCTGCCGGGTGCGGTGGCCGAGCGCGGTGTTGCTCCACCGGTCGAACAGTTGCGACACGTAGTGGTCGATGTCGATGTCGGCGGGCGCCGTGATGCTCGGCAGGTAGTCGTCGTGCAGCACGCGCCGAGCCGCTTCGGTGATGAACGGCTGCGCGGTGGACGCCGGGATCGTATCGCAGCCGGCGAGCGCGCCGAGGTAGGCGATCAGCGAATGCGTGCCGTTGAGCAACCGCAGCTTGAGCAGCTCATAAGGAAGGACATCGTTGGTGAACCGGGCACCGCCGTGTTCCCACTGCGGTCGCCCGGCGGCGAACCGGTTCTCCAGCACCCACATGTTGAACGGCTCGGCAGGCACGGGCACGGTGTCGCGGAGCCCAAACCGTTCGGCGACCGCCGCCCGGTAGGCGTCGGTGGTGGCCGGGACGATCCGGTCGACCATCGAGTTGGGGAAGGCCACCGAGTCGTCCAGCCACGCGGTGAGTTCGTCCCGCTCACCGGCGGGCAGTGCCTCGGCGAACTCGCGCACCAGACGGGCGGTGTGGGTCCCGTTGCCGGTGAGGTTGTCGCAGCTGAGGATCGTGATGGGAGAGCCGTGCGCGCGAAGCCTGCGCTGAAGTGCGCGGGCGAGCTGGCCGATCGTGGTCTTCGGCGGCGCACCACCGAGATCGGTTTGAACATCGGGGTTGTCGAAATCCAGCCCGTGGGTGCGAGGCGAGTAGGTGTAGCCGTTTTCGGTGACGGTCAGCGTGACGATCGCGGTGTTCGGCGCGGCGATCGCGTCCAGCACCGCCTCGGGCTGCTGGGCTCCGACGAGCGCGCCGGTGTGCACTGCGGGAACGGTGATCCGGGTTTCATCCGGCGAGATCTCCACCACGCTGTAGCGGAAGTCCTGCTCGCGCATGGCGTCGGCGACCTCGCCGGAACGGCTCGCCACGCCGAGGATTCCCCAGGGCCCGTCCGTGTGGTCGAGCGCGGCCGCGGTGAACACGGCCTGGTGGGCTCGGTGGAAGTTGCCGAGTCCCAAGTGGACGATCCCGGTCTCCCGCAGAGCTCGCCGGTGTTGCAGCGCGTCGGCCGGGGTCGTCGTGGCGTTGAGGCGATTCATGGGTCACCAATCGGTCATCGACCCGTCGCGGCGGCGCGCGACCGGAAGATATGCTTGCGCGTAGGGGAATCGGGCCGCCAGTTCCTCGTCGACCTCGACGCCCATGCCCGGCGCGTCACCGGGGTGCAGGTGTCCGTCGTTGCAGCTCCACGAGTGCCGGAACACCTCGTGCACCAAGTCCGGGTAGCCCATGTACTCCTGGATCGCGAAGTTCGGCGTGGATAGCCCGAAGTGCGCGGACGCGGCCAGGGCCACCGGCGAAACGTCGGACGGGCCGTGCGGACCCAGCTTGACCTGCCAGAGGTCGGCCAGCGCGGCGATCCGCCGCAGGTGGCTGATGCCGCCGGCGTGCGTCACACAGGTGCGCACGAAGTCGATCAGCTGCTCGGTGATCAGCTGCTGGCATTCCCAGACGGTGTTGAACACCTCGCCGATGGCCAGCGGCACCGTGGTGTGGCTGCGGACGTGCCGCAACACCTCCTGGTTCTCGGCCGGCGTGACGTCCTCCAACCAGAACAGGTCCACGTCTTCGACACTGCGGCCGAGCCGGGCGGCCTGGCCGGGCGTCAGCCGGTGGTGGGCGTCGTGCAGCAGCTTCAGCTCCGGGCCGACGTGCTCCCGCGCCGCGGCCAGCGCGACCGGGGCGTACCGCAGGTAGGCGTCGGTGTCCCAAACTTCTTCCTTCGGCGCGCTGCCGCGCCCCGCCGGCTCGTACGCGGCGCCCTTGCTGACGCCGTACACGGTGTCCAGCCCGGGGACCCCGGTTTGCACCCGAATCGCATGGAAACCGCGTTCGCGGACGGCGTCGACGGAGTCCAGCAGCGCGGGCACGTCCCAGCCGGTGGCATGGGTGTAGGTGAGGACGCGGTCCCGGACCGCGCCGCCGAGCAGCTGGTAGACCGGCTGCCCGGTGACCTTGCCCTTGATGTCCCACAACGCGATGTCCACGGCGCCGATAGAGGTCATGGTGACCGGACCGCGCCGCCAGTAGGCGCCGCGGTAGAGGTATTGCCAGGTGTCTTCGATGCGCGCCGGGTCGCGGCCGATCAGCAGCGGCGCGAGGTGGTCGCGCAGGTAGGACGCCACCGCTAGTTCCCTGCCGTTGAGCGTGGCGTCGCCCCAGCCGACCACGCCGTCGGCCGTGGTGATCTTGAGCGTGACGAAGTTGCGGCCCGGACTGGTGACGAGCACCTCGGCGCCGGTGATCCGATCGCTCATTCGGCCACCGCCACCACGTTGCGCAGCGGCTCGCCGGCGGCCAGCCGCTGGATGTTCGCCGCGATGTCGGCGACCCGGCGGGTGTAGGTCTGGCGGGCGATGCCGGAGGAGTGCGGGCTCATCAGCACGTTCTGCAGTTCGTGGAACGGAAAGCGGCTAGGCTGCGCGGAGTTCCCGCTGGTCGGGTACTCGTACCAGACGTCGATCGCCGCGCCCGCGACCACCCCGTCGCGCAAGGCCTTGTACAGCGCCTCCTCATCTACCAGCGGTCCTCGGCCCACGTTGATCAGCACGGATTCGGGGCCCATTCGGGCCAGCTCGGCGGCACCGATCAGGCCGGTCGTCTCGGGGCTCAACGGCGCCGAGACCACGACGATGTCGGATTCCGCGAGCAGTACGTCCAGATCGTCGTTGGTGGCGGCCCAGGCGAGGCCCACCGCCGGATCCACCTGGCCGCGGCGGGTGACCGCGATGCCGCGGGCGCCGAAAACCCGCAGGCGTTCCCAAGCGGTCTCGCCGATGTGGCCGAATCCGACGAATCCGATCGTTGCGTCGGCCAGCGTGCCCGGCCACGGAGCCTCGCGGTCGTAGGCGGCGGAGTCCCAGATTCCCTTGCGCAGTGCGGAGTCCTGGCGGAGGAAGCCGCGCCGCAGCATGATGCTCGCGGCGACGACGTGCTCGGCGATGGCGTCTTCGTGGTGGAAGGTGTTGGCGACCTGCGCACCCGGCGGCAGGCCGTCCACGGTGATCTTCTCGGTGCCCGCACCAGGTGCGTGCACGAGCCGCAGCCGCTTGGCCGCGCTCGCCAGTTCTGGCGGAACGGCTTGGGAAACAAGCACATCCGCTTGTGCGACGGCGGTCTCGACCGCCTCCGGTGCGGTGTCGTCGAGCCAGCGCACCTCCGTGCCCGGTGGCAAGGCCTCTTCGAGCTCCGCGCGCAGCGGAACCAGGTTCGCGTCGGTCACGACGACGTGCAGGCCGGGGGTGTTCAATGGGACTCCCTTGCGGAACGGGTGTTTCAGCGCGCGGTGGCCGGGCCGGTCGAACCGCGCACGACCAGCTGGGTGTGCAGGCGGTGCTTGCGGGGCAGGTGCCGCTCACCGGCCAGCACGGGTCCAAGCAGTTCGAGGCTGAGCGACCCGGCCTTGGTCCACGGCACCGCGATGCTGGTCAGCGACGGTCGGGACACATCGGTGAGCGGTGTGTCGTCGAAGCCCACCACGCTCAGCCCGGTCGGCACCTCGACCCCGAGCGCGCGAGCGCCCTTGATGACGCCGAAGGCGACGAGATCGTTGTGCGTGATCGCCGCCGTTGCCCCGGAAGCCACGACGCGCGCCGCGGCGGCGGTGCCGCCCGCCACCGTCTCGGCCTGCCAGCCGAGGATCTCAAGCTCCAGCCCGGCGTCGGCGGCCAGCGCGCTGGCCAGCGCGACCCGGCGGCCGTTGGACCAGGAATGCTCCGAGCCCTGCACGTAGGCGATCCGGGTGTGGCCGAGCGCGGCGAGGTAGTCGATCGTCTGGCGCAGGCCGTCGGAGGCGTCGGCGAGAATGCAGTCGGTGCCTTCGGCCTCCCGGTTGACCAGCAGTACCGGGGTCCGGTCGCAGAGCTCGATGATCTCCTCGGCGTCCAGCCTGGGGGAGCACATCACGACGGCGTCGGCCTTGGCGCGGAGGTGGGCGATCGCCTCGCGTTCCCGCTCCGGATCGAAGTCGGTGTCGTGCAGCACGAGCGTCTGCTTGCCGCGGCGGACCTCGCCCTGCGCGGCCTTGACGAAGGTGCCGAACACCGGGTTGGCGATGTCGGGCACCACGATCGCCACCGTGGTGGCGTCCTGCTCGGGAGTCGGATCGGTCTGCTTGCCGGGGGTGGGGGCGTAGCCGATCTCCTGCGCGACGGCGAGGACCTTGCGCAAGGTTTCAGGGCCGAGGCGGCGCGGGTCGCTGAACGCGCGGGAGGCGGTGGACAGCGCGACGTTGGCCTGTTTCGCGACATCGGTCAAGGTCGGCGCCATCGCATCTCCGCTTCATCGCAGATGATCCCGCTCCGGTCGGTTCGCCGGGGCGCGCCAATGGTCGCCAATCTTGCGCAAGCTTGTCAATAGCCTTGCCAAAGGTGAATCGATGACCATGGCGGGGATGCGGATGACGGTGTCGAGGAACCGCTTGAACTCCATGCAGACGTAGGCGCGGCGATCTCGTTTGCGGTGCATCATCATCGCGTACCAGGATTTGATGTTCCTTGCGAGCGCGGCGACGAGCATGTAGGCCCAGTTGCTGTGCAGGTTGTCCACGGGGGCGTGCAGGGCGCCCAGGCCGGATTTGAGCCGGCCGATGATGTTCTCCTGATCGCAGCGCTCGCCTGCCAGTCCGACGATCCGTGCCGGGGTGTGGGTGCCGGCGGTGTAGGTGGTGATGTAAAAGAAATAACGGATCTCATCGATGAGGACGTTCTCGCCCTTGGTGCGGCTGATGTTCTTGCGCACCACCACGACGCGGTAGGAGCGCCGGCATTTCCTGGGTTTGTAGGTGAACTCGGCGACGTCGTCGTAGTTGAGCTCCAGATTGAGAAACTCGTGTTGCTTGACCACCTCTTTCTTCCGGTTGTGGCGCCGGGTCCGGGTCGTGCCGGTCCTGGTCTCATACGGCGCCGGGCGCTACAGCCGTGTCCACGCCTTCTCATCGAGCGCTTCGGCGTGGGAGCGCAGGGCGGTGTTGTTGTCCATGCCGAAGATGAAGTCGGCCTTCTCTGCCCACCGGTCGAAGTTCGCGGTCAGGGAGAAGTCGGTGTCCCCGCGCACGCACACCCGTGGCGCATAGGGGCAGACCGGGTCGATCGCGCGGTCGATCCACGTCGCCGCGTCCAGGTGGCTGGGCGCGTTGCCCGCCCGGTTGAGCAGGAACAGCACCTCCCGGGTGTTGGCCAACGTGACCAGCAGCGGGGTGTATCCCAGATCCCCTTGTAGGAGATGTCCATGCCCTGCTTCAGTTCGCCCGTGGTGGGCATGAACGTGCCGTCCACATCGACGTAGGCGGTCTCGCCGAGCAGGTCGGCGCCCCGGCACCGCCACAGCGCAGGGCGCACCGAGTTGATCACGTCCATCAGCGTGAGCAGGTCCGGGGAGCTAGTGGCCGATGATCGCGAGGACGCCGCCGGAGCGGACCAGCGAGGCCAGCCGGATCAGGGCGGGGCGCAGCGGCATGTGGTGCAGGCTCGACACGGCCGTGAGCCGTCCAAGTCCTCGCCGGCCGTTTCGATGTACCGGCCACCGGACTTCATGCTGTTGTCCATGTTCGAGTAGATCGTCATCGCCCTGACCCGGGTCGGGAACAGCTCCGCGTACTGCTGCCCGACCTGCGTGCCGTACGACGCGCCGTAGAAGCTGAGCTGTTCCTCGCCGAGCGCGGAGCGGATGGCGTCCAGGTCGCGGATGGCGCTGGTGGTGTCCACGAAGTCGAACACCGGCCCGGTGTCTTGCGGCAGTCCTCACCCAGCTTCGCGTTGCAGGCCAGCAGGTCCTGGTACTCCTGCTCGTTCGCGGGGAAGTTCCTGGGTGCTTGGGCGAGCAGGTCGCTGCTACACCGGACCTCGTTGCTGCGCTTCACCCCGCGCTGGTCCCAGCTGACGATGTCGAACCGCTTGCGCAGCTCGCCTTCCTGCAGCTTGTTCGCGCCGGTAGCTGTCGATGCCGGAACCGCCCGGACCGCCCAGGCGCCACGAACAGCACGCCGATCCGGTTCTGCGGATCAGTCGCGGGCAACCGGCCGATGGCGATGTTCGTCTTCGCGCCGCCCGGGTCGTTCCAGTCGATCGGCACCTCCACTGTGGTGCATTCGCCCTGCCGGTCACCGCAGGGTTCCCAGGCGAGACCGGCGGGATCCGCCAACGCGGGTTGCGCGCCGGCGAGGGACGAACGCACGAGCGCGGCCGAAGCCGCGACGAACAACGGACGTGTTAGCACAGGTTCTCCTCGTGTGACCCGTTCAGCGATCACCAGCCTAGGGTCGGCTGATCACTCGAACGGGCGCATTCGGAGCAAATGCGGGATTCCAGCGCGGTTTTCGAATGCCTAGTCTGCGACGTAGAGGTCCGGATTGTCAGAAAGCGCGGCCACCATCGCGGCGCGTGAACCAACGCCGAGCTTGATGAAAATTCGCCGCATGTGGGCGGAAACCGTGTAGAGGCTGATGTCCAGCACCGCCGCTATCGAACGGTTGGTGTAGCCGAGGCCGACCATCCGCGCGATCTCCCGCTCCCGCGGGCTGAGGACCTCGTCGACCTTCGGCACGACCGGCAGCAACAGGCAGCGCATGCCGAGCTCCGTCATGTCCAGCAACGGTTTTCGCCCCACCCTGGGCGATCCGTCGAGCTCGCCGACCCGCCGCACCAATGCGCGCACCAGGTGCTGCACCAGTTCGTCCGAACCGGGGTCGTCGCGCCGCTCCGGCCCCCGCCAGGGCGGTTCCGGTTCGGGCGATCCTCGGTGGATTCGCGGAATTGACGCGGCAGTCGAATCATTCGGCATGTACCGGCCTCCCCAGTCCCGGCCGCGGACGGCGGATCGCGCCGCCTCACAACGGCCCGTTCCCCCTTCGCAGGCCGGTCACGGTTTCGCCGCGACGCATACCAGCAAAGCCAACATCGACCGTCCGCGCATCGTCGATTCGAGTGACATCCAGGTTAACTAACCCGGACGGTGGGCACTTGAACGTGCGACTAGCACCCGAATGCTCGCTTGCCTTGGACTGTTCGCACGCGCTCACCGACGGCCGGCTCCCGAAAACGCCGCCGGACGCGGTGCAGGACAGGAGGATCCGCCATGAGTCGCTACCGAGCCGTCGACGGCGAGCTGGAGGACGGGCTGGCCCGCGAACTGGAGAACGAGTTCGAGTTCGAGGATGAGGACGAACTGGAGGACTTCGCCCAGGAGTTCGAGGACGAGCTGGAGTTCGAGGACGAGTTCGAAGACGAGCTGGAGGGCCTGGTCCGCGAACTGGAGGACGAGCTGGAGCTGGAGTTCGAGGACGAAGACGAGGACGAAGACGAGGACGAACTTGAGGCCGAGTTCGAGCAGCTGGTCCGCGAACTCGAAGCCGAGTTCGAGGACGAGGACGAGTACTTCGCCGACCCGGTCCGCCGCGTCTACTCCGACGCCGAGACGATGGCCAAGCTCGCCTTCGAGGCCGAGCGCGCCGAAACCGAAGCCGAGGTCGAAGGTTTCCTGGGGGCGCTGGCACCGCTGGCGATGAGCCTGGCGCCGAAGGTCCTGCCACTGGCCAAGAAGTTCGCCCCGAAGATCATCAAGGGCGTCACCTCGATCGGCAAGAAGCTGTGGCGCAGCCCCACCACCCGCAAGATGGTGCGCCAAGTGCCCAAGATCGCCGGGCGCACGGTGCGGGACATCGGCCACCGCTACGCGAACGGGCAGAAGGTCACCGGCCGGCACATCGCCCGCTCGCTGGCCGGGCACACCGCCGACGCCATCGGAGGCGGCCGGGGCCGACGTCGTCGCCCGGCCAACCGCCGGGGACGCAGGCCCGCCGCTAGGCCGGTCCGCCGGACGAACCGGGCGACCCAGGTCCGCCGGGCGCAGGCCGCCCGCTCGAGGACGGCCCGGGCCCGCAGCGCCGGCAAGGCCCGTAGTCGGGGGAAGGGCCGTGGCCGCCGTCGCTGAGCTGCGGTCGGCCCCGGCGCGCGCCCGGCCGAGCCGGCGACTCGATCGCGGAACAGAACGGCTGCTGGCCGACTGGGTGCGCATCCAGGCCACCAACGTCGAACGGCACCTGGGCGCGCTGCGGCCGTTCAGCTGGGCGGAGTTCGGAGACCCGGCCACCGGGCCCAGCCGGGCGCACCTGGTGGCCGTCAACGAAACCATGTCCACCCTGCGAGAACCGCTCCACGCAGCCACCCGCGCGGTCCGCCGCGCGGCGGAAGCCGCCGCGGCGCATCCGGATCCGCGCAGGTTGCGGGCCTTGCTGGACGCGAAGTCCCGGTCGCAGCGCTGGGTGCGTGACACCGAGCGGCTGTGGGACTTTTACCTGGAGCTGTTCAACCAGCGGCAGAGCACGTTCGCCCCGTGGCTGGTGGCGGCCGACCGCATCGCCCTGGACTGCTACCAGTACGCCTACCTGGGGATCGGGCGCTGGCGTTCGATCCCGACGCCGCCGCCATTCTGCTACCTGGAACCCAGCCACGGCCCGGCGACGTCGCGGCGCGGCATCCCGCTGCAACGGCTGAGCAACCGGCTGAACCCGTTCCCGCTGATCCAGCTGCCCTACCACCGGCTGGTCAACCCGTGGACGCTCGGCGCGGTGCTGCACGAGGTCAGCCACAACCTGCAGAACGACCTCGGGCTGGCGAGGGCGATCCCGATGCAGGTCGCGGCCAGGTTGACCGAGCTCGGGCTGCCGCCCGCGGTGGTGTCGATCTGGGTGCGCTGGAACCGGGAGACGTTCGCGGACCTGTCCGGCCTGCTGCTCGGCGGGCCGCTGGTCGTGGGCTCGCTGTTCGACGTGATCGCGCGGGACCGGCGGCAGACGATGAAGTTCCGGCGCGCGGCGGTGCATCCCGTGCCCTACCTGCGCGGGAAGCTATCGATCGAGCTGCTCGCCCGGATGGGCTTCGCGGAGCGCGCCGGGCAGCACGCGGGGGCCTGGCGCGCGATGTACCCGCGGGCCGAGCTGCCCGGCGCGCCGCGGGCGCTGCTGGCGACCGCCGACCGGGCGATCCCGGCGGTGGTGGACGCGATGTGCTTCACCTCCTTCCCGTCGCTGGGAAACCGCAGCCTGTCGCGGGTTCTGCGGTTCGAGCCGAAGGAACAGCGGATGATCGAGGAGGCCGCCGGGCGATTAGCCGACGGCGTGTCACCCGGTGTGGTGCCGGAGCGGTTCCTGATCGGCGCCGTCCGGCACGCGCTCGAACAGCGGATGGCACCGCCGAAGCGGTTGATGCGGTTCTTCATGGAAGAGCTGGGGAGGCGAGCGCGATGACCTTGCGCGGAGAATTCCCCGTGCTGGCGAGGGAACTCCGGCGGTTCGCGGCCGCGTGGCGGGCGCTGGAGGTCACCGTGGTCGAGGACCGCCCGACCGGCGAGAGCCCGGCGGTGTCGGACCGGCTCGCCGAGGTCGTCACCGACGGCACCGCCGACCTGCAACCGGCGCTGCGCGCGGTTCGAGACCGGGTCGACGCCGATGTCCTCCACACCACGGCGCTGGCGCTGCTGCGCATGCAACGGCGGCTGGACGACGAATTCCGCTGCCACCACGCGGCAACGGACCTCGCGCGAGCGGTGCAGGGGCGCGGACCGGAATGGCTCGGTTGGGCGCGCAGCATCCGGTCCGGTGTGGACGGTTGTGTGGATTCGTTGCGCAGCACGGAGGACACCATGCTGCGGTGTTGGCGCGAGGCAGCCGAACTCGCGGTGCGGTTCGGCATCAAGGGGAACTGCGAGGGCAGGCGATGAGCATCACCAACGACGGCCGTGTCAACGACGACCGGGGCGCCGCGCTGCCGCCGGCCCAGGACATCGACAGCGCGTATCCGCTGGTCACCCGGCACGACCCGCCGTGCTGCGAACGCCCCGGCGACATCGCGAACAAGGCGATCGGCGACGTGCTGGGCTGGAGGTGGCGCGACGGCGACACCAAGGGCTTCACCGCCGCGCTGACCGGGAGCTTCGAGCTCAAGCGCGTCGAGGGGCACACCGAGGCCAAGTGGACGCCACGCGGCTACGCGATCCAGGCCGACCTGGGTGCGGTCACCGGCGGGCAGGCGTCGCTGGCCGCGCGGGCGCGCAGCGCCATCAAGGACGCGACCGCGCTGCTCGACTCGCTGAAGCCGCTGCGAGCGGGCTCGGATCCGGAGAACGGCGAGGGATTCCGCAGCCTGGTGCGCCACGAACTGGAGGAGATCCGCAAGGAGCTGGAGAGCCCACTGCTGCGGGTCCCGCGCGTGGATCAGCTCTTCGTGCTGCTGCTCGGCAACCCGGGATCCGCGGTGGACCCAGACCTGGTGCGCGGGCACCTCGGGGAGCTGCGCAACGAGTTCGGGCTGATCGGCGGCCTGGTCAACACCATCGAAGAGGAGCGGGTCCAGACCTCGTTCATCACGCTCGTCGACTGGGTGCTGTCGCTGTACCGCGGCTGGTTGGACGCACGCGGCCGGATCGACCCGTTCGCGCAGCCCGAAACCGGGCAGGCGCCGTTCTTCGGCCCCGCTGTCGTGGCGCTGTCCCAGCTGCTTTCGGCCGCCGCAGTGCAGACCGAAGAGCTCGTCGCGGCGTTGAGCTCGGTGAGCATCCACCGCGGCGACCGCGAGGTGCTGCGCATCCCCGATCCGGACGGCGGCTCGATGTCGCTCGGCGGATTGCTGCGCTGGACGCACGACTTCACCTGCTTCGAAGGCCGCAAGCTGATCGAAGTCGCGGGAAAGGACGGCGTGGACAGCGCGTTCCTGCAGGTCGCCGAGCGGTTGGAGCGGCTCGTCGGCAACCTGCCCAGGCGCTCCGACGACGACAAGCAGGACGTGCCGGGCAACTACCGGGCGACGTTGCCGCCGGGGTTCTTCAGCTTCCGGGTCCAGCGCGCGGTCGACGAACTGCACGACCACCTGCAGGAGATCGTGCGGGTAGCCCGGCCGATCCGGCACGGCGCGAAGCCCGCCGACCCACCTGGACCACCTGCACCGCCTGTACCAGCTGCACCGCCTGCACTGTCTGCACCGTCTGTACCGTCTGTACCGTCTGTACCGTCTGTACCGTCTGTACCGTCTGTACCGTCTTCTGCACCGCCTGTACCGCCTGTACCGCCTGTACCGCCTGTACCGCCGCCGGATTCTGGGCCGAAACCACCGGATCAGCCGCCGCCCGGAACCGCGCCCACCGATCCGCCGCCAGTGGCACCGAGCGCACCGGCCGTGGCGCCCGCGCCGGCAACCACCACGACGGCTGCCCCGATCTCACCGACCGATCCCGCGGCCAAGCCGCGCAGGCAGCGCAAGCGTCCCGAGCCCAAGCCCGCCCCGCGGCCGGAATAGCGGTCCGCCCGCGCCCCGCACGGAGGAATGATGGCCACCGAAAAGCAGTACCGGGAACTGTTCGACCGGGTCGCCGCGCTGCGCAGACAGGTCGCCGGCAACCTGTCGAACGAGCTGGGCAGCAATCCCCAGGTCGGCGAGGCGATCCTGAAGCAGATCGACGACATGCTCTTCGCCGTCGAAACCGAGGCCCAGAACGAGCCCCGCCCGGCCGACGGCGGCTTCGCGCAACTGGTGGGCCTCGGCGGCGAGTCGGCCGGGGACCTCGGCGCGACGCGCATGCCGCACGGCATCGAGACCTACGACGAAACGATCGCGTCCGAACGCATCCTCGCCGTCGGCGACCTCTACTACCTGTACCAGCACGAGAGGATCGGGTTCTTCCGCGTCGTGCAGAAGATGCAGGAGCTGTTCCAGCGCGGCACGATCCGGCTCTCCGACGGGCCGGGCGCGTTCGGGCTGTACCGGTTCGACCGGCGCGACGTGCTGCGCTACACCAAGCGCGACCGGATCAGCGCCTACCGGCGGGTGCTCGGCTACGGGCGCGGGCTGGGCTCGGCGAACTCGCGGCCTAACACCGACTTCCACCGGTTGTTCGTCCAGTTCAACAACCAGGTCGCGCTGTTCTGGCGGGACAAGCGGATCTCCGACGTCATCCGGGAACGGGCGCACGACATGGCCTTCGGCAGCATGGCCGTGGTGCGGCGCAGCGGCCTGGACCTGCGCAACAACCTGAAGTTCACCTCCTACGGCCACCTGAACGTGCTGCGGGTGGAGGTCATGCAGCTGCTGGAGGAGTGCTTCCAGATCCTCGACGCCGAGGACGTCAAGGACCTGTTCGGCGCCGCGAACGCGTGGGATGTGGTGGACGAGGTCCTGATCCGCTACTTCGACGATAAGCTGGTCACCTCGCCGCGGCAGCGGATGGCGGTGACCGGCCGCAACGTCCTGCGCTGGTTGGCGGCGCCGCACATCCTGGAGACGACACGCTCGGAGTTCGAGGCGCTGCTGCTGGAGATCGCGGAACCCGCGGAGGAGTGGATCACCTCGGCGCAGTCCCTGCGCCTGGCGGACCGCACGGGCTCCAAGCAGCTGCTCCCGTGGGACCGCCAGCAGCCGGCAGGCGTCGCGACGCCGTCCCGGGGCGACCGCCCGGAACCGGCCCGCAGCCGCCAACCGGTCCTGGCCCGCCGAGCTCGCCTCAACGGCCACCCCAGGTGACCGCCGGACCCCACCTTCCGCCAGTTCAAGACCCGTGAGCGCTTTTGGGTGCCATAGCCCCCAAAAGCGCTCACGGGCATCCTCCTGCGCCAGGACGTCCACTGTGGACTTCTTGCCCAGCAGCGGTTCCGCCTACATCACGCACGTCTTCGGCCAGGTCGGCCAGTCCTTGCTGCAGCGGCCCGACTCGCTCGCCGCGCTGACCGACAAACACATGACCCCGGGCGGGATCAACGAGCAGCTCATGACCGATCTGCGGCGCGACGGCGTACCCGACGTGGTGCGCCGCGCCCTCGACGGGATCCTCACCCGCCTGCGCGAATAGCCGAGTGGAACGCCCGACCAGGTGAAATCCGCGCCGCGTGGCGGGATCAGTCCAGTCGCAGCGGCGGTGCGGGGTTGGCGCTTAGACTCCGGGCATGGCACAGTCGCCGCCCCTGTCCAAGCTCACCGAGCTCGCCGTGTCCGAGCTCGCCGATGCCATCCGGGACGACCGGTCGTTGCGCCGGTTCCTGCACGGCCTACCCGGCGTCGACCAGGTCGGGTTGGAGCAGCGGGCCGCCGGCCTCGCGACGCGGAGCATCAAGAAGGCCGCGAAGCGCTGGGCGATCGACACCGCGATCTCAGTGATCGACCTGACGACGCTGGAAGGCGCCGACACCGAGGGCAAGGTCCGCGCGCTGTGCGCCAAAGCCCGCCACCCCGACCCGGAGCGGCCGGACACCCCGCAGGTCGCGGCCGTCTGCGTCTACTCCGACATGGCCGCCACCGCGGTCCGGGCCCTCGACGGCACCGACATCCAGGTCGCCTCGGTCGCGACGGCCTTCCCGTCCGGCCGCTCGGCGCTGGCGGTGAAGCTCGCCGACGTGGAGTACGCCGTGGCCGCGGGCGCCGACGAGATCGACATGGTGATCGACCGCGGCGCGTTCCTGGCCGGCCGGTACGGGCAGGTCTTCGAGGAGATCCAGGCCGTCAAGGCCGCCTGCGGCGACGCGCACCTGAAGGTCATCCTGGAGACCGGCGAGCTCGCCACCTACGACAACGTGCGCCGCGCATCCTGGCTCGCGCTGCTCGCGGGCGGGGACTTCATCAAGACCTCCACCGGCAAGGTCTCTCCGGCCGCGACCCTCCCGGTGACGCACCTGATGCTCCAGGTGGTCCGCGACTGGCGGGATTCCACCGGGCAGCTGCGCGGCGTCAAGCCCGCGGGCGGGATCCGCAACACCAAGGACGCGATCCGCTACCTGGTGGCCGTGCACGAGGTCGCCGGCCCGGAGTGGCTGACCCCGAAACTGTTCCGATTCGGCGCGTCCAGCCTGCTGGGCGACCTGTTGATGCAGCGGCGCACCCAGCTCGACGGCCACTACAGCGGCCCCGACTACGTGGCGGTGGACTGATGATCGATAGCCCGTGGGAGTACGCACCGGCGCCGGAGTCGCGCGAAATCGCAAACCTCAAGCCCAGCTACCGGATGTTCGTCGACGGCAAGTTCGTCGACGGCGGCGGCGAGCCGCTGAAGAGCATCAACCCGGCCACCGAGGAACCGCTGGCCGAGGTCTCCAGCGCTTCGGAGTCCGATGTGGACGAAGCGGTCCGGGCGGCGCGGCGGGCCTTCGACGACACCTGGTCGACGATGCCGGGCAAGGAACGCGCGAAGTACCTGTTCCGCATCGCCCGGCTGATCCAGGAACGCGGCCGCCAGCTCGCGGTGCTGGAGTCGCTGGACAACGGCAAGCCGATCAAGGAGTCGCGGGACGCCGACATCCCGACCGCCGCGGCGCACTTCTTCCACCACGCCGGCTGGGCCGACAAGCTCGGCTACGCCGGCTACGGGCCCGACCCGCGGCCGCTCGGCGTCGCCGGGCAGGTCATCCCGTGGAACTTCCCGCTGCTCATGCTGGCCTGGAAGATCGCCCCGGCGCTGGCCTGCGGCAACACCGTGGTGCTCAAGCCCGCCGAGACGACGCCGCTGACCGCGCTGGTGTTCGCGGAGATCTGCCAGCAGGCCGGGCTGCCGCCGGGCGTGGTGAACATCCTGCCCGGCGCCGGTGACATCGGCGCCGCGCTGGTCGCGCACCCCGGCGTCGACAAGGTCGCGTTCACCGGCTCCACCGAGGTCGGCAAGCAGATCCAGCGCAGCGTCGCGGGTTCCGGCAAGAAGCTGACGCTGGAGCTCGGCGGCAAGGCCGCGAACATCGTCTTCGACGACGCCCCGCTCGACCAGGCCGTCGAGGGCATCGTGAACGGGATTTTCTTCAACCAGGGCCACGTCTGCTGCGCAGGCTCGCGGCTGCTGGTGCAGGAGTCGATCGCCGACGAGCTGCTCGAGAAGCTGCGGGTCCGGGTCCAGACGCTGCGGGTCGGCGACCCGCTGGACAAGAACACCGACGTCGGCGCGATCAACTCCGCCGAGCAGCTGGCCAAGATCACCGAGCTGGCCGCCAGCGGCGACGCCGAGGGCGCCCAGCGCTGGACCAGCCCGTGCCCGCTGCCGGAGAAGGGGTTCTTCTTCTCCCCCACGGTGTTCTCCGACGTCCAGCAGTCGATGCGGATCGCCCGCGAGGAGATCTTCGGGCCAGTGCTCTCGGTGCTGACCTTCCGCACCCCGGCGGAGGCCATCGCCAAGGCCAACAACACCCCCTACGGCCTGTCGGCCGGGATCTGGACCGAGAAGGGGTCCCGGATCCTGTGGGCGGCGCAGCGGCTGCGGGCCGGTGTGGTGTGGGCGAACACCTTCAACCGGTTCGATCCGACCGCCCCGTTCGGCGGCTACCAGGAATCCGGCTTCGGCCGCGAAGGCGGACGCGCCGGTTTGGAGGCGTACCTCGATGTCTGACAACCGCACCCCGGAGCGGCTAGCCGTGGCCAAGACCTACAAGCTCTACATCGGTGGTTCGTTCCCGCGCTCCGAGTCGGGCCGGGTGTACCCGGTGCACGACCGGCAGGGCGCGTTCCTGGCCAACGCCGCGCACGCGTCCCGCAAGGACGTCCGCGACGCGGTCGCCGCCGCGCGCAAGGCGTTCGGCGGCTGGTCCGGCGCGACGGCCTACAACCGCGGCCAGGTGCTGTTCCGGATCGCCGAGGTGATGGAAGGCCGGCGCGAGCAGTTCGCCGCCGAGATCTCCGCCGCGGAGGGCCTGTCCCGCAAGCAGTCGAGGTCCACTGTGGATGATGCCGTGGACCGGATGGTCTGGTACGCGGGCTGGACCGACAAGATCTCGATGGTGCTCGGCGCCGCGAATCCCGTTGCGGGGCCGTACTTCTCGTTCAGCGTCCCGGAACCGACCGGCGTGGTGGGAGTGCTCGCGCCCCCGGATTCCTCGCTGCTCGGCCTGATCAGCGTGGTGGCCCCGGTGATCACGGCCGGAAACACCTGCGTCGTGGTCGCCAGCGCGGACCGGCCGCTGCCCGCCGTGACCTTCGCCGAGGTGCTGGCGACCTCCGACGTGCCCGATGGCGTGGTCAACGTCCTGACCGGCCGGGCCGCCGAACTCGCCCCCTGGCTAGCAGCCCACGCCGACGTCAACGCCCTGGACCCGACTGGCGCGCCGGAAGAGCTGCGCGCCGAGCTCGCCAAGACGGCAGCGGACACGGTCAAGCGCGTGCTGCCGGTGCGCGGCGAACCGGACTGGACCCGGGAGCCGGACCTCCAGCGCCTGCGCGCCTTCACCGAGGTCAAAACGGTCTGGCACCCGGTCGGCACCTGACGATCGGGGTCCGCAATTTCGATGGAAATGGGCTATGAAGCTTCAGGCCCTTCTCGCGGGACCTGCAACCTGATAGCCATGATCAAAATAATCGCCCCAATCGACCTGTACGCACTGTAACGGCTGATGTGAACAAGCGTCGTGATGTGGGCAAGCCGCACAGTGTCCGTGATGTGGCGATGCCCCGCACCTGTGGTGCGGGGCATCGGACAGGTGGCGGGGTCGCGACTAAGACCGGCTTCTCGTTTGTTCCCATTGTCGGCTCATGGCCCCCCACCCCCCAACAAACCCGACGTATCCGACTGCCCACCCCGCACACCTAGTGTGTCGCGCCGAAAATTGGCGCGCTAAGTCGTTACGATGGTTGCTGTGTCTCGATCGTCGCAGGCCCTGGCGTTGCGGTCGCGGATCGTGCTGGCGTGTGCGGAGCCGGGGATGACCAACAAGCAGGTCGCCGCTGATCTGCGGGTATCGGCGAACACTGTGAACAAGTGGCGGCGACGGTTCGTGGACAAGCGGTTGGAGGGCTTGGTCGACGAGCCTCGGCCGGGTCGGCCGCCCTCGATCCTGTTGGACAAGGTCGAGGAGGTGATCACCGCGACGCTGGAAGAGAAGCCGAAGAACGCGACGCACTGGACGCGTAAGTCGATGGCGGAGAAGTCGGGGTTGTCCAAATCCACGATCGGACGAATCTGGCGCAAGTTCGAGCTCAAACCGCATCTGGTCGACAGGTTCAAGCTGTCGAGCGATCCGTTGTTCGTGGAGAAGGTCGTCGATGTTGTTGGCCTGTACCACAATCCGCCGGAGAAGGCGGTGGTGTTGTGCGTGGATGAGAAGTCGGGCATGCAGGCGCTGGATCGGTCCCAGCCGGTGCTGCCGGTGCTGCCGGCGATGCCCGGGATGCCGGAACGTCGCAGCCATGACTACGTCCGCCACGGTGTGACCAGTCTGTTCGCGGCGTTCGACATCGCCGATGGCACGGTGATCTCCGAGATCCACCGGCGGCGTCGGGCGGTGGAGTTCAAGAAGTTCCTGGTCACCATCGACAAGACCGTTCCCGCTGAGTTGGACGTATATCTGGTGTGCGACAACCTGTCCACTCACAAGACGCCCGCCATCAACGCATGGCTGGCCAGGCATCCGCGTTTCCATATGCATTTCACTCCCACCGGTTCGTCCTGGATTAACCAGGTCGAGCGCTGGTTTGGCTTCCTCACCGATCAACTCCTTCGTCGCGGAGTCCACAAAAGCGTTGCGGCGCTGGAGAAAGACGTCCGGGAGTGGATCAAGGGCTGGAACGAGGATCCGAAGCCGTTCGTCTGGAAGAAGACCGCGGAGGAGATCCTTGACTCCCTCGCACGATATATCTCACGGATTTCCGGCGCGTGACACTAGTAGGCCACGCGCACCCGCGATCGGATCCGCGGGTTGGATGATCGTCCGCCCGGTCGCCGGGTCGAGTCGAATCAGCGGATCTGCCAGTCGAGGCGGCCGTCCTCGGTCACCGTCGGGTAGCTGTGGCCCGCCGGGACTCCCTCGGTCAGGGCCCGGTAGACGTCGGCGAGCATCGACGTGACGCCCTTCCACTCCGGCCTCAGCACCTGGGCCGCCTCCTGCTCCCACTCCAGCACGCAGCCCGCCAGCGGTCCCGGCCGCAGGTCCACCACGAGCTCGTCAGCGAAACCATCACCGGCGATCGGGATCCACGACGGGTGGAAGCTGGAGCCCGGCGAGCCCGCGTAGTAGTCGCAGGCCGGCCGCTCCCACTGCGCCGTCCAGTTCTCGCGGTGATCGCGCCAGGACTGGAGCGCCTGCGCCGCGCTGTAGGGCGTGTAGAAGGGCGGCAGGACGTCGGCCAGCACACCGGTGTCGGTGCCACCGCAGCACGTCCACAGCTCGCGCAGTTCGGCGGGCAGCTCGACGGCGAACTCTGCCGCCAGCTCGGCGAGGTCGGGCGGTTCGGGGGGACGCAGGGCGGCTGCGGTGACCGGGGCGTGCTCCGCCAGCCAGAGCACGATCTTCGTCCACAGCTCCGTGACATCCATTCCGATCATGATCGTCGGGAACTCGCCAGACCGGTACCGCCAACCGGGACCTGACCGCCGGGTGCGGGCCGTCACTACGCCGAAGGGCCCAACTCCGCTTGGGCCACAGCTGCGCATCCGAGTGATGATCGTTACGAACTGTTCCGTCGAACGTTGCTTTCGAGGGGCTCGATACGGTGACAGCCGGACCGGGGAACACGCTGTGAACGCGGAGCCCGTAGGCTTCCGCGAGGTCTGGTTCGGTGACCGGAGGTAGAGAGATGGCGCAGGACATCGTCCCCATCGAGCTCGGGCTCCCGCAGGGCGACGTCGTCACACTGTGGGCACCGCGTTGGCGCGAGGACGGCGAGGAATGGGAGGCATTCCTCGGACACGAGGACGACCTCTACGCGTTCCCCGATGCCGCGCGCCTGGCGGCGTTCGTGCGCACCGCCGAGGAGCACGACCTCGACGACCACCCGGCCTGGCACGTGGTGCCCGCCCTGTCCGCGGTCGAACTGAGTCCGGACGAGGACCACCAGTACGACCTGGTCGGCGTGCCCGAGCTGGTCGCCGAGCCGATGGACACCTGGACCATCAGCGAGCTGGCCGACATCGTCGAGATCGCCCGCTCGCTGGCCGACGTCTGCGAGCTGGACGCGGTGCACGACGTGCTCGACGCGGCCGACGGTTTCGCCATGCTCGACCAGGGCACCTTCGCATTCTCCGGCAAGGACGGGCAGCGCCGCTGGACCGACCTGTGCCAGGTCGTCGTCGAGCGCTGGGACGAGCTGCTGGACGCCATCGACGCCGTCGTCGCCACTCCGGACGTGCCGGACGACGCGGTCGCCACGGCGGAAACCGAGCTCGCGGAGGCGTTGGAGGCCGACGTCGAGGAAGAGGCCGGCGCCGCCGAAGCGCCCGAGGTCGACGACATCGAAGAGGTCGAGGTCGGCTTCTGGGGCGAGGTCGGCATCGACCCGATCCGGATTATCACTGGCACCGGCGAGCACTACTCGCTGCGCTGCTACCTCGACGACGACCCGGTCTTCCTCGGCACGGGCGGCAAGATCGACGTGTTTCCCTCGCCGCGCGCGCTGGCCCGGTTCCTGGCCGACGACGCCGCCGTCGAGGACACCGACCTGGCCCGGGTCGCGACCTGGTCGCAGGTCCAGGAGAGGGCCACCGCGGGCGAGCTGCAGATCGAGGTTGACCCCGAGAACACCTACGTGCTGACCGGTCTGGACGCCGACCTCGGCGCCGGACCGTCGGAAGTGGACTCGACCCAGCTGGACCTTGCCGAGGAACTACTGATGGACGCGGCGACGTGGGCTGGCGACGACAGCGTCGAACACGCGTTGCAGCCTTCGGAGCGGCTCGGCTGGCTGGTCTCCTTCGTGCTGCGTCCGAGCCCGAACCGGCTGCCGCCGAGCGCCCCGTTCGACACCGAGGTCGCGACGTGGCGCAAGCTGGTGGAGGCCTTGGAAGAGCGGTTCCGCACGCACTGAGCCGCACCGGATTCAGTGTGCTGGGCGGCGATTTCGCGCGAAATCGCCGCCCGCTCCCGGTCCGGCGGGTCTCAAGCCGCCTCGGCGAGCAGTACTCCCGGTGCCGCTAGCTAGTCTGCGGCGGGTGGGTTCGCCCGCGCACACCTGGGAATAGGCCTCCCGCAAGCCTTTCGCGCTCGGTAGGCGAGCGCGGCGGCGCTGTTGCGGCTGATGCCGAGCTTTCTGCTGACGTCCGCCGTCGTCAGGCGCTCGGCCTCCATGCACCACAGGACGCGCCGCCAGCGGTGCGGCAGCCGGGCGAACGCCTTCCCCACCAGCTCGCGCTCCAGCTCCAGCACCGCGGGATCGACGAACTGCACGTGGTTCTCGGGCCCGAAGAAGCCGTCGAGCTCGGCGGCCAGTTGAACGCGGCGGCCCCGGTTGTTCAACGCCATCGCCAGGTTCCGCACCGTGGTGAGCAGGTAGGCGCGGAACGCGGAGTGCGGGCCGCCACCGCGGCGCAGGACGTCCAGGATCTTTGCGAACGCTTCCGCAACCAGGTCTTCGGCGTCGGCAGGGGTTCCGACAATTTGTTTGGCCATTGCGTGCGCCGCGGTGCGGTACCGCGCGTACAGCTCGCCGAATGCTTCGGCCGATCCGGCCCGGACCGAGTCGAGCAGCATCCGATCGTCGCCCGCGAACATCTTTCCCCTGAATGCCGCTTGCATCGGTGACGCATCGGTGACGCATCGCCGCCGCGCTCGCGCGGATCGTGAATCGCATTCAGGCTTGGCAGTATCCACGGCCTCCGCCGCGCGCGCACCCAGCTCGGCGGCGGTCGCACGTCATTCCAGCAACGCTGCGTAGCCCGGCTTGATCAGATCATCGATGATCTCCAGCCGCTCATCGAAGCCGATGAACGCCGACTTCATCGCGTTCACTGCGAACCACTGCATGTCCGCCCACCCGTAGCCGAACGCCTCGTGCAGGGCGGCGAACTCGCTGGACATCGAGCAGTGGCTCATCAGCCGGTTGTCCGTGTTCACCGTGACCCGGAAGCGCAGCTTCGCCAGCAGACCGATCGGATGCTCGGCGATCGACTTGGCGGCCCCGGTCTGCAGGTTCGACGACGGGCACATCTCCAGCGGGATCCGCCGGTCCCGGATGTAGGACGCCAGCCGACCAAGGTGCACCGAGCCTTCCTCGTCGACCTTGATGTCGTCGACGATGCGCACGCCGTGCCCGAGGCGCTCCGCGCCGCAGTGCTGGATCGCCTCCCAGATCGACGGCAGACCGAACGCCTCACCAGCGTGAATGGTGAAATGCGCGTTCTGCTGTCGGAGATATTCGAAGGCGTCCAGGTTCCGGGTGGGCGGAAATCCCGCTTCCGGACCCGCGATGTCGAAGCCGACCACCTCGGAGTCGCGATACCGGACCGCGAGGTTCGCGATTTCCGCCGACCGCGCATTCTGCCGCATCGCGCACAACAAGGTACCGATTCGGATACGTTTTCCTTCGGCGGCGGCGCGGCGTTCGCCATCCCGGAATCCGCCCTGAACCGCCTCCACGATCCGGTCGAGCGTCAGCCCCTGTTCCTGGAACAGTTCCGGGGCGTAGCGGATCTCCGCGTACACCACTCCGTCCGCGGCCAGTTCCTCGACGCACTCGGCGGCGACCCGGGCCAGCGCCTCCTCCGTCTGCATCACGGCGACGGTGTGCGAGAAAGTCTCCAGATAGCGTTCCAGCGACCCCGAATCAGCCGCCGCAGCGAACCATCTTCCCAACTCATCGGCGTCCTCGTGGGGCAGGCCGGAGTATCCCGCCGCCCGTGCGAGATCGATGACGGTCTGCGGCTGCAGGCCGCCGTCGAGGTGGTCGTGCAGCAGCACCTTCGGCACCAGCCGGATCGTGTCCAGGTTCACCGGAGTCGACATGCAGCCACGTTACAGCGCGCCGACGAAGACCTCACGCACAGCTACCAACGGACAGGCGGAAGCAACCCCGGATACGCCCGGCTTTCCGGCCACGTTCAACCGGACGGCCGCCCCTAAAAACTCACCCAGATGGACGCAATCACGACTCTTGCATCATTCAGCGGCACCTCTATTGGACTTTTTGGCCTAATAAAACGGGACCGATCGGAGTCAAGAACGTCTTGGCGATCACGCTATGTATCGGGGGGTGCCTGGGAACGCGGGAACCGACTAGCTAGGCTCCTGGAGTCCTCACCCCCCTCGACGAAGGACGCCCCTAGCCGTGACCGAGAACATGTCGTTCGACCGCATGCGCAACATGCTCACGCGTGCGGCTGAGATCCGCGAGAGCGAGCAGCAGCAGATTTTCGACGCCCTGGACGAAATCCACGCCCGGCTGTCGCCGCTGGAGTCGCTGGGCTCCGTGCGGAAACGCCTGTCCGAGCTGCCCGACCGCACCGAGGTCAGCGTGCTCGCCGAACGACTCGACGAGGCACTGGCCAAGCTGGAAGGACACGACGGCGCGCTCGTCGACCTGAAGAGCGCCGTCGACGGCCTGGTGGACAAGCTCGCCAAGCCGTTCGCGCAGCTGGACGGGCGACTGGACGGCGTGGCGGGCCGGATGGACGGCGTCTCCGGCCGCATGGACGGCCTGGAGGACAAGCTCGGCCACATCCACAAGCGCCTCGATGAGCTCGGCCTGCACCTCGACAAGCAGGACGGCCGGCTGGAGGCACTGCCGTCGGCGGTGCACGGCCCGGTGCGCGAGCGCATCGACTCGCTGGATACCAGCCTGCGCGGCCGCTTCGCCGAGATCGACGAAGGCGTGCACGAGCACCTCGACGGCACCCGCGAGGCGCTGCAGCGCGCGGTCACCGACTCCACCGCCAACGCCCAGAACACGCTCGCCGAAGCGGTCTCCGGCACCCGCGATCAGCTGGACGCCAAGCTCGACCAGCTCGCCGCGCGTCCCGCCGTGGACCCGACCGACCGGCTGGACAAGCTGGCCGAGCGGCTGGAGCAGCTCACCAACCGGCTGGACCAGGTCTCCGGTCACCTCACCCAGGTCGACGACAACGTCAACACCCGGATCGACAACGTCGAGCAGGGCTTCACCAGCCGCCTGGACAACGTCGAAGAGGGCGTCAAGCACGGCCTCGGCGAGCTCGGCGGCACGCTGTCGAAGAACCTGTCGCAGCTGTCCGGCACGCTGTCCTCGCGTCCCGACAGCGACGCGCTGGGCGCCCTGGTCCGCGAGGCCAACGAGGAGAGCGAGCGGCGGCACGCCGGTCAGCTCGACGAGGCGATGGCGACGTTCGCGGAGCTGATCCTCGGCGGCAGCGCGCCGTCCGCCCCGCCGCCGCCCACCACCCTGCCCCGGCAGCAGCGCCGAGGCCGGTCCAAGAGCGCGAAGCGCGACACCGACAAGGCCCTCACCGCAGACGGCGAAGACGACTTCACCGCCGAAAGCGCCTGAGAAGCCCGCGCGACCGGGCCGCCCGATCAGGGTGGCTCGGTCGATACGTGGCCCGCGGCCACCCGATCCAGGATCAGCGGCGTCGACACCTCGTCGGCGCCGCTGATCTCGTATGCGCCCACCAACGCATCTTGGGCCCCGGCAATGGTTTCCGGCCGGTCGGTGTGCAGTTCCAGCAGCGGCTGGCCCGCCGTCACGCGCTCACCCGGCTTCGCCAGGCACAGCACGCCTGCGGCGTGCTGGACGTCGTCCTCCTTGCGGGCCCGCCCCGCCCCGAGGCGCCAGGCCGCAACCCCGACCGCGTACGCGTCGAGCTTCGCCAGCGTCCCGGTCTCCGGCGCGGTCACGACTTCGACGTGCTCGGCGCGCGGCAACGCTGCTTCGGGGTCGCCGTCCTGGGCCTTGATCATCCGGCACCACGAGTCGTACGCCCGCCCGTCGGCCAACGCCTCGGCCGGGTCCACATCGGACAAGCCCGCGTGGTCGAGCATTTCGCGGGCCAGGTCCAGCGTCAGCTCCACCACGTCCGCCGGCCCGCCGCCGCGCAGCACCTCCACGGCCTCGGCCACTTCCAGCGCATTGCCGACCGCGCGGCCCAGCGGAACCGACATGTCGGTGATCAGCGCGCTCGTGCGCAGACCGTTGGCGGTGCCGATGTCCACCAGCGCGGCGGCCAGCTCCCGCGCCTGGTCCAGGTCCTTCATGAACGCGCCCGAACCGCACTTGACGTCCAGCACCAGCGACTGCACGCCCTCGGCGATCTTCTTGCTCATGATCGAGCTGGCGATCAGCGGAACCGATTCGACCGTGCCCGTCACATCGCGCAGCGCGTAGAGCTTGCGGTCGGCCGGGGCCAGCCCCTCCGTCGCCGCGCACACCACCGCGCCCACCTCGTCGAGCCGGGCCCGGATCTCGTCGGCCGACAACCGGGCCCGCCAACCCGGTATCGACTCCAGCTTGTCCAGAGTGCCGCCGGTATGGCCGAGCCCGCGCCCGGAAAGCTGCGGCACCGCCGCGCCGCAGGCGGCGACCAGCGGAGTCAGCGGCAGCGTGATCTTGTCGCCGACGCCGCCGGTGGAGTGCTTGTCCACAGTGGGCCTTCGAACCCCGCCCAGCACCAACGTTTCGCCGGAGGCGACCATCGCCGCCGTCCAGTGAGCCGTCTCCGCCGGGGTCATGCCGCGCAGCAGCACCGCCATCGCCAACGCCGCCATCTGCTCGTCGGCGACCTCGCCCCGGGTGTACGCGTCGATCACCCAGTCGATCTGCTCGTCGCTGAGCCGCTGCCCGTCGCGCTTCGCGCGGATCACGTCAATCGCGGAATGCACCTTCGCCACCTCCACAGCCCGTAGGAATCCTCCGCCTATATAGAGAAACGAACCCCATCAACAGATACACCCCAAACAGGTGATCTTCATGAAAGTTGGTGCGCACGACCAAGATTTCACAACTTACCCGTGCGCAATGTGGATTTCGACGTCCAGTCGGAGCACATTCCCGAAACGCTAGGCTCGCCGAGTGATCCTCCCCGAGACAACCAAGCCTTCGCCGACGAGTCGTTCCAAGAAGCCGAAGTTGGCGGGTACTACATCCTCGCTGCGATGGTTTTCGAGGCTGCCACGCGCGATCCGGCTAGGACGGCGATGTACGACCTGCGCGGCAGCCGCAACGCGACAAGCTGCACTGGAACGAGATGACTTCGCAGGAGAAGCACAACGCGGCAAAGACGGTGGCCGAGCTCGAAGGATTTCACATCGTCGTGGCCGGAAGCCCCGTGCCCGGGCGACGACAGGAACGCGCCCGTGCCCTATGCCTCGCAGAGCTGGTGCGTGAGCTGCACAGCTACGGAGTCGATCGCCTGTTGATGGAGGGCCGCTCGCGGACGCTCAACGAACGAGACGTTGCAACCGTGCGTGGGACCCGCTAGGAACTCCCCAAGGGAGCTGTCTTCCAAATCGAACATCTGCCGGGAAGTCGCGAGGCCCTGCTCTGGGCGGCGGACATCGTGGCTGGTGCGGTCCGGTCCAGCAAGGAAGGATCGGAGGGCTGCCGCAAGCTCCAGGACACCCGGCTTTACCAGATCGACTTGGCGATCGACTGCTGAAATAGCCTCTGGGCATGCGTTAGGCCAGGGTCCCGGTCTGCCCCGGGAAGCACCTGGCCTAGTGACTCGCCCGACACCCACGGTGCCGAGCTCTCATGCGCACAATACACGGCTTGAGCAACGGCCGCCTAGAACACGAAGGCGTCGGGGAGGACCTCGCGCATCGGCAGCACGCCGCGCGGGGTGTCGACCAGGCAGTCCGGGCCGCCCAGTTCGAAGAGGAGTTGGCGGCAGCGGCCGCACGGCATCAGCAGGTCACCCGTTCCGCTTCGGCAGGCCACCGCCACGAACCGGCCTCCGCCGGTCAGACGCAGTTGGCCCACCATGGTGCACTCCGCGCACAGCGTGAGGCCGAAGGAGCCGTTCTCCACGTTGCAGCCGGTCACCACTCGACCGTCGTCGCACAGCGCCGCCGCTCCGACCTGCAACTTCGAATACGGGCAGTACGCCAGCGCCGCGGCTTCCACCGCCGCGGCACGCAGCGCCTTCCAGTCCACAGTGGACGTCATCTAGTCCTCGCCTCTGCGGTACTGCAGACCGTTCGCCTCTGGTGGTCTTAGTCGTTGCGATGCCGCCGCGAGCACCACCAGCGTCACCAGGTGCGGGGTGTAGGCGGTGAGTTCCTCGGGCAGCGAGTCGGTGTACCAGTACACCGCGTACATCACCGCGGCTGCGACCAGCGAGAGGCCGGCTGCGAACCAGCTGCGCCGCCACACCTGCACGGCCGTGACCACCACCAGCAGCAGCGTCGCACCGTAGAACAGCGCGTGCACGCTGGTCTCGCCGCTGCGCAGCTGCAGGCCGTCGGAGTAGCCGAACAGCGCCGCGCCGCCGAGCAGCCCGCCCGGCCGCCAGTTGCCGAAGATCATCGCCGCCAGGCCGATATAGCCCCGGTTGTTGGTCTGGCCCTCGAGGTAGCCCGCCTGACCCGGGTTGAGGATCAGCGCTGCGCCGCCAAGCCCGGCCAGCGCACCAGAGATGATCACAGCGATGTACTTGTAGCGGTAGACGTTCACACCCAGCGACTCCGCCGCGACCGGGTTCTCGCCGCAGGACCGCAGCCGCAGCCCGAACGGCGAGCGCCACAGGACCAGATAGCTCACCGGAACCAGCAGGTAGGCCAGCATGGTCAGCGGCGAGACTCCGGAGACCAGGCCGCCGAGGATGCCCGCCGCGTCGGAGACGCCGACCCGCTGCAGGTCCTCCAGCTGCTGCAGCCAGCCGGCCACCGGCTGCATCGAGTAGGTGTCGAACTTCGGCACCCGCGGCGACTCCCGCGGGTTCCGCGAGATCGGCTCGAACAGCAGCGTCGACAGGTACTTCGCGGTGCCCGCGCCGAGCAGGTTGATCGCCACACCGGACACGATGTGGTTCACCCCGAAGGTCACCGTCGCCACCGCGTGCACGAGACCGCCGAGGGCGCCGAACACCGCAGCGGCGACGAGCCCGGCCAGCGGCCCCCACTGGTAGCCGGCCCAGGCACCACCCCAGGTGCCCAGGATCATCATGCCTTCCAGGCCGATGTTGATGACCCCGGAGCGCTCCGCCCACAACCCGCCTAGGGCGGCCAGCAGGATCGGGAGGCCCAGCCGCACCGCCGCCTGCACGGTGCCGGACGAGGTCAGCTGGGGTACGCCGGTCTGGTACGAGGTGATCGACACCGCCAGGAAACCGACCGCCACCCACAGCAGGACGCGGGCCCAGCCGGGCATCCGGCGGCCGAGGCCGGTTTTCCGGTCCGCCGGTGCCGATTTGGTCACGACCGCGGTCATGCCCGCTCACCTCCGGTTCCGGCGGCGGCCGGGGTGGCCGCGGTGCCCAGCGCGCGCCCGACCCGGCGCTGCTCGGCGGCGAGTTCGCGGCGGCGCACCAACTCGTACGCGACGACGACCGACAGCACGATCGCGCCCTGCAGGATCGTCACGATCTCCTTGGGCACGCCGATGTTGTCCAGCGTCAGCGAACTCTTGTCCAGGAAGGACCACAGCAGCGCGCCGAAAGCGACGCCGATCGGGTGGTTGCGGCCCAGCAGGGCGATGGCCAGCCCCGCGAAGCCGTAGCCGGTCGGAAAGTTGATCATGAAGGTGTGGTCCCGGCCGAGGATCTCCGGCAGCCCGGCCAGGCCCGCGATGGCACCGGAGAGCAGCATCGCGGACATGATCATGCGCTTGGAGTTCACCCCGCCGGCCACGGCTGCCGTCGGCGACAGGCCGGAGGCGCGCAGTTCGAAGCCGTAGCGGGTGCGGTCGATGAGCACCGCGTACCCGATGCCGACCAGCACCGCCAGCAGCACCAGTCCGAACACCGTGCCCGCGCCACCCAGCGGAATCCCGGGCACCAGGCCGCTGCCTGGGATGATCTCCGTGCCCTGGGTGTTACCGCGCATCTCGCCGAACGTCCGCACCAGGAAGGCGATTACGCCGATGGACAGGGTGTTGAGCATGATCGTGGAGATCACCTCGGACACCCCGCGGTAGACCTTGAGCACCGCCGCGATCCCGCACCACAGCGCGCCGGTGACCGCGCCAACCACCACGACCAGCGCCGCGTGCAGCCCGAACGGCAGGCTCACCGCGCCGCCGACGATCGCCGCGACGCAGGCGGCCAGCCGGCACTGGCCCTCGATGCCGATGTTCAGCAGGTTCATCTGGAATCCGATCGCGGCCGCGATCGCCACCAGGTAGTACGCCCCCGCCGTGTTGACGATGTCCACGGAGGTCGTGCCGCGGCCGACCTGCGCGATCATCTCCGCCAGCGTCGACAGCGGGTCCGCGCCGGAGACCAGCAGCACCACGCTGCACAGCACCGCCGAGAAGACGATCGCCAGCGCTGGCGGCAGCAGCCGCGCCCACCAGGTGTTCATGCCGCCTCCCCTGCACCGGTCATCGCCGCGCCGAGTTCTTCCGGGGTCACCGAGCGCGGGTCGGCCGTCGCGACCAACTGCCCCCGGAACATCACCCGGATGGTGTCGGAAAGGCCGATCAGCTCGTCGAGGTCGGCCGAGATCAGCAGGACCGCGAGGCCCGCCGACCGGGCGGCACGCAGATGGCCCCAGATGCCCGCCTGCGCACCGACGTCCACGCCACGTGTCGGGTGCGCGGCGATGAGCAGTGCCGGGTCGCCGGAGAGCTCCCGGCCGACCACGAGCTTCTGCTGGTTGCCGCCGGACAGCGCGGCCGCGTCCACGTCGATGCCGGGGGTGCGGACGTCGAACTCCTCGATGATCCGCTGGGTGTCGGCCTTCGCGCCCGCCCGGTCCAGCCAGATCCCGTGGGCCGTTGGCCGGCGGGTCTGGTGGCCGAGGATCCTGTTGATCCACAACGATTCGTCCAGCAGCAGGCCCTGCCGGTGCCGGTCCTCCGGCACGTAGCCGATGCCCGCTTCGCGGCGCGCCAGCGTCGACAGCCCGGTCAGGTCGCGGTCGCCGAGCGAGACCCGGCCGGTGGTGACCGGCCGCATGCCCATGATCGCCTCGACGAGCTCGGTCTGGCCGTTGCCCTCGACACCGGCGATGCCGACGACCTCACCGGCCCGCACCGTCAGGTCGATGTCGGCGAGCAGCGTCCGGTCCTGTTCCGATGCGGACAGGCCGGTGACGACGAGCACGTCGCGATCGCGCACAGTTGACTCGCCGTGCTCGGGCACCGGCAACTCGCTGCCCACCATCATCTCGGCGAGCCGGCGGCTGGTGATCTCCGCGGCCGGGACGGTGCCGACCGTGGTGCCGCGCCGCAGGACCGTGATGGTGTCGGCGATGGCCCGCACCTCGTCGAGCTTGTGCGAGATGAACAGGAACGTGAAGCCCTGTTCACGCATGGTGCGCAGGGTGGCGAACAACTCGTCCACCTCCTGCGGGACCAGCACCGCGGTCGGCTCGTCGAGAATGATGATGCGGGCACCCCGGTACAGGACTTTGAGGATCTCCACCCGCTGCCGGTCGGCCACGCCCAGCCGCTCGACCAGCACATCCGGGCGCATTTCGAACCCGGCCTGCTCAGCGAGCCCGAGCACCCGCCGGCGGGCCTTCGCGCCGATGCCGTGCCCGTCTTCGGCGCCGAGGACGATGTTCTCGAGCACGGTGAGGTTGTCGGCGAGCATGAAGTGCTGGTGCACCATGCCGATACCGGCGCGGATCGCCTCGGCCGGCGTGCGGAAGCGGACTTCCTCGCCGCGCACGCGGATCGTGCCGGAGTCCGGAGCCTGCATCCCGTAGAGGATCTTCATCAGGGTGGACTTGCCGGCCCCGTTCTCGCCGCACAACGCGTGCACCTCGCCGGTTCGCACCGAGAGGTTCACGTCGGAGTTGGCGACCACGCCGGGGAAGGTCTTGGTGATGCCGGTCAGCTCGACGGCCAGGGACCCGGTTGCGCCGGGTCGGCCGCCGGAATCCGGCTCAGTGGAGGTGTTCATGGGGCTCCGTGGGACGTCGGCACGGGCAGCGAACCAGCTGGACGCTCAACAATGGACGGTTTCGGCACAACCGTGACGATCTTGGCGCGAACCCGCCACTCGGTCGAGTTGAGCGGGAGGGGCATCTCCAGCCGATCGGCTCGGCCGGAGATGCCCCTCACCTGGCGGGTCACGGCTTGCCGGAAACCTTGATCTCGCCGCGTGCGATGGCCGCCTTGTAGGCGTCCACCGCGGGCATCAGGTCGGTGACCTTGCCGCCGGACGTGGAGTAGCCCACGCCGTCGATGGACAGGTCGAACTTCTTCGGCATCGAGCCCAGGTCGTTGCGCGCGACCGCCGCGATGTAGTCGTACACCGCGAGGTCCACCCGCTTGAGCATGGAGCTGATGATCACGTCCTTGTACTCCGCGACCGTCGGCTGGTTGTACTGGTCGGAGTCGACCCCGATCGCCAGCGCGTTCGCGGACTTCACCGACGAGAACACTCCCTTACCGGAGGCGCCCGCCGCGTGGTAGAGCACGTCGGCGCCCGCCTCCAGCTGGCCGGTCGCGACCTCGGAACCCTTGTTGGGGTCCTGGAAGCCGCTGAAGTCACCGGCCGGCGTCAGGTACTTGCGCTCGATCTTGATGTCCGGCGCGGCCGCCTTGGCACCCGCCATGTACCCGGCCTCGAACTTCTGGATCAGCGGGGTATTGACCCCGCCGACGAAGCCGATGTGGCAGTTCTTCGACTTGTGCGCCGCGATCACGCCGACCAGGAACGAGCCCTGTTCCTCGGCGAACACCAGCGACGTGACGTTCGGGATCCCCTGCACGTCCTCATCGATGATCGCGAACTTGGTGCCCGGGAACTCCGGGGCGACGAGCTTGAGCGCGTCCGCGTAGGCGTAGCCGACCGCGATCACCGGGTTGTAGCCCTCGCGCGCCAGCTGCCGCAGCCGGGTCTGCTTGGCGTCCTCTGGCTCACCGGCCCCCGCGTCGAGCTCCTTGACGTCGGTGAAGCCCATCTGCGACTTCGCCCGGTCCAGCCCGGCGACCGAGGCGTCGTTGAACGAGGCATCGCCGCGCCCACCGATGTCGAAGGCGAGCCCCACCCGCATCGCGGGCGTCTGCGGTGCGGGCTGCTGCTCGGCGGCCGGAGTGGTCGGTGCGGCCCCGGCTGGAGGCGCGCTCAGCCGGCACCCCTGGCCCTGGGCATTGTTATTTCCCCCACCCCCGCTGTCCTTCGCACATCCCGCCAGCGCCAACGCGCCGGTGAGCAGCACTGCGACCACCGCCGCGCCGTTGCGGCGCGGTCCTCCGGCACCCGAGCGCCTTCCCCATATCGGCGTTCGCCGCATGCCGTTCCCCTTTCCTGTTGGTCCCGCCGCGGCCCATTCGCCTGCGGTTCCGGCTTGCCGGAAGCCCGCGGCTCGGACGAACTCCACACGAAGGTGTGCCTCCTGGTGAATTGTTCTTCCAGGGCGCGGCGCACGCCATTCGGTGACGTGGCTCTCGAAATTAAGTCTTGACGCTGCTGCTTGGGCATTGCTCGCGTGTCACGAAATGATTTCTACATCGATCAACCGAGGCGGGACTCTTGTCTGGTCGATCACAGAGAGCGCAGGCGAGTAGGCCCGGGCGTTTAGTCGGGTCTAGCATCCCTTGCGTCAAGGCCCCAGTTCGTGGCCGGTGACGGGCGTGCACCCAATACCAATTGGGACCAACTGCAACTCGGGGCCGGTCGCCCCTTGTTCCCGAACGGGGCCGTCAGTCCACCAGCGAGGTTGGAGGCCTTCCACCATGGCCAGCACCACCGCCTCCGCGGCAGAGGTACCGCAGCGCGCCACCGCACCGCGCGCCAAGGGGCGCCTCTACCGCGGCGATCTGGGCATGTGGTCGTGGGTCGCCCACCGAATCACGGGCGTACTCACCTTCTTCTTCTTGTTCGTACACGTCCTGGACACCGCCCTGGTCCGGGTTTCGCCGAACGCCTACGACACGGTCATCGAAACCTACAAGCACCCGGTGATGATCCTGTTCGAGCTGGGGCTGCTGGCGGCTGTGCTGTTCCACGCCTTCAACGGCATCCGGGTCATGCTGGTCGACTTCTGGGCCAAGGGCACGAAGTACCAGAAGCCGATGCTGTGGACGGTCGTGGCCCTCTGGCTGGTGTTGATCATCCCGGCCGCGATCAGTCTGATCAGCCGCGCAGTCACGGAAGTTTTCGGGGGTTGAGCAAATGACCGTCACCGACGCACCGCTTTCCGTGGAGAAGCCGCGCACCTCGTCGCGCCCCGCCGCGCGCCGCAACAACTTCGAGCTCTACAGCTGGTTGTTCATGCGGCTGTCCGGTGTGGTGCTGCTGTTCCTGGTGCTCGGGCATCTGCTGATCATGCTGTTCCTGGACGGCGGCGTCCACAAGATCAACTTCGCGTTCGTCGCGGGCCGCTGGGCCTCTCCGTTCTGGCAGTTCTGGGACCTCACCATGCTGTGGCTGGCGGGTCTGCATGGCGGTAACGGACTCCGCACCGTCATCAACGACTACTCCCGAAAAGACGGCACACGCTTCTGGCTGAAGATGCTGCTGTACGTCTCGGTCTTGCTGACCGTGGGTCTAGGCACCTTCGTGATCTTCACCTTCGACCCGAACATCGGCTAGCGCCGCAGACGACCACAGCGTGGCGAGATCGACGCCCCATCCGCGGGTCCCGCCACAGCCCGAGGAGGCGACCATGCAATTCCACAAGTACGACGTGGTCATCGTCGGCGCCGGCGGCGCCGGGATGCGCGCCGCGATCGAATCCGGGCAACGCGCCCGCACTGCCGTGCTGACCAAGCTCTACCCCACCCGTTCGCACACCGGCGCCGCCCAGGGCGGCATGTGCGCGGCGTTGGCCAACGTCGAAGAGGACAACTGGGAGTGGCACACCTTCGACACCATCAAGGGCGGTGACTACCTGGTCGACCAGGACGCCGCCGAGATCATGGCGAAGGAAGCCATCGACGCGGTCCTGGACCTGGAGAAGATGGGGCTGCCGTTCAACCGGACCCCGGAAGGCAAGATCGACCAGCGCCGGTTCGGCGGCCACACCCGCGACCACGGCAAGGCCCCGGTCCGCCGCGCCTGCTACGCCGCGGACCGCACCGGCCACATGATCCTGCAGACGCTCTACCAGAACTGCGTCAAGCACGGCGTGGAGTTCTACAACGAGTTCTACGTCCTGGACATCATGCTCAGCGACGGCCCGGACGGCCAGCAGGTCTGCTCCGGTGCGATCGCCTACGAGCTGGCCACCGGCGAGATCCACGTCTTCCAGGCCAAGTCGGTCATCTTCGCCACCGGCGGCTTCGGCAAGGTCTTCAAGACCACCTCGAACGCGCACACCCTCACCGGTGATGGCATGGGCATCATCTACCGCAAGGGCCTGCCGCTGGAGGACATGGAGTTCTACCAGTTCCACCCGACCGGCCTGGCCGGCCTGGGCATCCTGATCACCGAGGGCGTCCGCGGCGAGGGCGGCATCCTGCGCAACGCCGAGGGCGAGCGGTTCATGGAGCGCTACGCCCCGACGATCAAGGACCTGGCGCCGCGCGACATCGTCGCCCGGTCGATGGCCCTGGAGGTGCTGGAAGGCCGCGGCGCGGGTCCGAACAAGGACTACGTGCTGCTGGACGTGACGCACCTCGGCGAGGACCTGCTCGAAGCGAAGCTCCCGGACATCATGGAGTTCTCCCGCACCTACCTGGGCGTGGAACCCACCAAGGAGCCGGTGCCGGTCTACCCGACCGCGCACTACGCGATGGGCGGCATCCCGACCAACATCGTCGGCGAGGTGCTGCGGGACAACGACAACACCATCCCTGGCCTGTACGCGGCCGGCGAGTGCGCCTGCGTCTCCGTGCACGGCTCGAACCGGCTGGGCACCAACTCGCTGCTGGACATCAACGTGTTCGGCCGCCGGTCGGGCGTCGCCGCCGCCGAGTACGCGCTCAACCACGACCACGTGGAGCTGCCGGAGGAGCCGACCAAGCTCGTGCAGGGCATGGTCGACCACCTGCGCACCGCGCACGGCGGCGAGCGGGTCGCCACGATCCGCACCGAGCTGCAGCAGACGATGGACGCCAACGCATCGGTGTACCGCACCGAGGAGACCCTCAAGACGGCGCTGTCGGACGTGCAGGCGCTCAAGGAACGCTACGGCCGGATCTCCGTGCACGACAAGGGCAAGCGGTACAACTCCGACCTGCTGGAGGCCATCGAGCTGGGCTTCCTGCTCGACCTGGCCGAGTCGCTGGTCAACGCCGCGCTGGCCCGCAAGGAGTCCCGCGGCGGCCACGCCCGCGAGGACTACACCGCCCGGGACGACGTCAACTTCATGCGGCACAGCATGCAGTACAAGGTGTTGCCCGACCAGGAGGACCCGAACGCGCCGCTCGGGTTGACCGGTTTCCAGGCCGACATCCGTCTGGACTACAAGCCCGTCGTCGTCACCCGGTACCAGCCGATGGAGCGTAAGTACTGATGACCGCCGCTACCACGAATAACGACACGACCGATCTTCCGGGTGACGCCCCGCCGATCCCGGACGGCGCCACGATGGTCACCGTCAAGATCCTGCGGTACAACCCGGAGGTCGACGAGGACCTGCACTGGGAGTCCTACCGGGTCCCGGCGCTGCCGTCGGACCGCGTGCTGAACCTGCTGCACTACATCAAGTGGTACGTCGACGGCACGCTGACCTTCCGCCGGTCCTGCGCGCACGGCGTGTGCGGCTCCGACGCGATGCGCATCAACGGGGTCAACCGGCTGGCCTGCAAGGTGCTGATGAAGGACCTGCTGCCCAAGGGCGGCGAGACCACGCTGACCATCGAGCCGATCAAGGGCCTGACGGTCGAGAAGGACCTGCTGGTCGACATGGAGCCGTTCTTCGAGGCCTACCGGTCGGTCAAGCCGTACCTGATGACCACCGGCAACGAGCCGACCCGGGAGCGCATCCAGTCGGTCGCCGAGCGGGCCCGGTTCGACGACACCACCAAGTGCATCCTGTGCGCGGCGTGCACCACGTCGTGCCCGGTGTACTGGTCGGACGGCAACTACTTCGGCCCGGCGGCGATCGTCAACGCGCACCGGTTCATCTTCGACAGCCGTGACGAGGGCGCCGAGGAGCGGCTCGACATCCTCAACGACGTCGACGGCGTGTGGCGGTGCCGCACGACCTTCAACTGCACGGATGCCTGCCCGCGAGGCATCCAGGTCACGAAGGCGATCCAAGAGGTCAAGCGAGCCCTGATGTTCCGTCGCCGCTGACCCGGTGAACACCGACGGCGCCCGCCTCCCCGGAGGTGGGCGCCGTTTGCCTTTGCCTTCCTGACGATGTGCATGCGCACGGTTACATCGAGTCAGTACGCTCTCGATCATGGCCGAGCCTGCATCGAGTACCAACTACACAGCGGCTGCGCAGCGGCACTACCGGGACGCGCAACTACTGTGGGAAGAGCAGCGCCTGCCCAATGCCGACCACTTAGCGGGCGTCGCTACCGAATGCGGACTGAAGGCCATCCTGACCGGCTATCCGGGCGGGTATGTTGACAGCCATAACCGCCCCAACCATCCGGACCATCCCAGAACGCACGCTGGTCCCAAGTACGGGCATCTTCCCACCTTGTGGGATGAGATCAGTAGTCTCCGGTGGCCGAAGCGGCAACGTTTTTCACCACGCCATGGCGCAGGGAAACCCCCTCCTCCGGTGGGATGTGGCGGAGCGCTATGCGGACGGCAAACACATAGACGCTGCCCGCGTCGATCAACACCTGCCGGCAACGCACCAGGTCTGTCCTTCTATCAAAAAGCGCAGATCGACGGGGTGCTGACGTGACCAGAATCCGATTCGACAAGGCGTGGGAGAACGCCTACGCGGTTGCGGACGGTGCGAGCCGGACCGGGACAGATGTGATCCTGGTTCGGGACTTGGTCGGTCGCCTTTCGCTGATTCTCGACGACACTCAGGACATCGCGGTTCACCTGGTTGCCGAACCACCTGGCCGACGGAACCGGGCAAGTAAGCCCGCGAAGTTTCCTAAATGCACTGCGCACCGCAGCCCAGATCACAGAAGAGCCGTATGCCGGGCATGACCATGCGCTTCACTGGGAGGCGATTAAGCGCGGAGTGCAGGCTGCCTCGCAAACCCGCGTCGATGAGATCACCGAGGACATCCCCTGGGTCGCCACCGCAATCGAGCCGCTGAAGGGACTGCAGGTGCCGATCGAGCAGCAGGACGTGGAGTCCTGCTGGCGAGACGCCGACCTGAAAACGCAGCTCGACGCCCTCCAACTGGCGTCCGATCAAGCTCCGGCAGCGACCGGCCCGCGCGGCACCAAGCTGTCGGAGCTCATCGCCGAGCTGATCGAACTGGGCGTGATGACGAACCGAAAGAACGGCAAGCTCGACCTTCCCGACATCTATCGGGTCGCATTCGGTCTGGGTCGCAAGGGCGGTGTGCCGCGGATGCGGTCGTCGTGAACCTGCTCGCTAGCTTGCCGGCGGTCAGCGGCGGGCGGCCCGGTAGGCCCGCCAGCCGAGGACCCCGATGATCGTGCCCAGGACCAGGGAGACCACCGCGATCACCAGGTGGACGATCAGGTAGGACGTCGGCGAACCGCCCGCCCAGGAGCGGTCGCTGTTCCAGATGTTGCGCACGAAGTTCGGCCACAGCAGGTACGACCAGACGCCGAAGGCCAGCAGGAACAACGCAACGCGGCGGGAAATTGTCACGGCCCCCAGTATCCGCTGTAACCTGCTTCACCCACCTGTCCGGGGGCGGTCTGCGTCTCGTCGCTCACGGCGATTGGCTAGCCTGCTGCGTGTGCCTCTGAGTGCCCGCGGTCAGCTCCGCACGAAATCCGCGCTAAGCGCGGCCATTTGCACTCTCGCCGCTTCGCTAGCGCTGACAACCGGCGGCACGGCCGCGGCCCAACCGCCGGCAGCGTGCCCTAACGCCGTTCCGCCGCCTCCGGTGGACACCTCCGAGGTGCCCGCGCCGGGCTCGCCGGTCCCCGAGCCGGTGCCGGTCCCGGAGACGCCGGTCGGCGGGGACCGGATGGCGGAGTGCGGCGTGATCCTCGCGCCGGGCCTGCCGGAGCCGCCCCCCGAGGTCAGCGCCGAGAGCTGGGTGCTGGCAGACCTGGACAGCGGGGCCGTGCTGGCGGCGAAGGACCCGCACGCCAGGCACCGCCCGGCATCGACGATCAAGGTCCTCACCGCGCTCACCGCGATCCGCGAGCTGCGGATGGACGACACGATCGTCGTCACCCAGGAGGACGCTAACCAGGAGGGCAGCCGGGTCGGGCTCAGCCCCGGCGTCACCTACACCGTGCAGCAGGTGCTGTCCGGATTGATCATGCGGTCCGGCAACGACGCCGCGCACGCGCTCGCCATGAAGATGGGCGGGTTCGACGCCACGCTCGACAAGGTCAACGCGCTGGCCCGCGAGCTCGGCGCGCTGGACACCCGGGTCGCGACGCCGTCCGGGCTGGACGGTCCGGGCATGAGCACCTCGGCCTACGACCTGGCGGCCATCTTCCGGGCGGCGATGCACGAGCCGGCGTTCGCCTCGATAGCCGGCGTCCACAACACGCTGCTGCCGGGCAAGCCGGGCGGCCCGCCGCTGGAGGTCTGGTCCGACAACCAGGTGCTACTCAACTACCCCGGCGCCATCGGCGGCAAGACCGGGTTCACCGACGATGCACGGCACACGTTCATCGGTGCCGCCGAGCGCGACGGACGCCGGCTGGTGGCGGTGCTGATGCGCGGCGAGAACCAACCGATCCGGCAGTCCCAGCAGACCATGCACCTGCTGGACTACGGGTTCGGGCTCGACGTCAGTGCCCCGGTCGGCGAGCTGGTGACCACGTCACCCCGCCCGTCCCCGGTAGAGAACGCGGCGGCGGATTCGCCGGAGACCGGCCAGGCGCAGAGCTCGTCGATGTTCGGCACGGTCGGCTGGCCGTTGACGCTGATCGCGATCGCCGCCGTCGCGGTTGCGGGTGTCCTAGCGCGCCGACATCGCCGCGCGCGTCTGGCCGCCGCCGCGCGCCGCAGGCAGAACGGCGACCACCCCTGACAGAACCCGCTACCGGCGCGCCGCCGGCCGTGATCCGATTAGTTAACGGTTCCGGTTCGTTATTTAATTGGAGCGGCCATGGAGACGACATCCGCGCTGATGGAGGGGCAGACCGGCGCTGGTCGAGCGGATGCTGCCCGGGCTCGCCGAGGCGGTCGCCGACCCTCGGCTGCGCGCGATGGTCGCCCGCATCTTCGGTTCCAGCGTCAGTCATCCGGCGCTGATGGCGACCTATTGGGAGAACTACGTCGTGCCGCGGCGGCGCATCACCCGAGCACTACTGGACCGCGCACAGGCCGATGGGGTGGTCGACGCCGATGCGGACCCGGATGTGCTGATCGACATGATGGTCGGCGCCGTGCTCTTCCGCCTCGCCCAACCAGAACCGCTGGATGCCGCCGGGGCCCGCGAGTACCTGGAGTCGGTCTACCGCCGGGCCGGTCTGCTCAACAGGCCACCATAGATCCGTGAATGCTTTTGGGCACCATGGCAACCAGTGACACGAGTCTCCCCGCAGAACAATCCGGCGATTTCTGTCCGGTATCGAGCCTAGGGTCCAGGCCATCGATCCGGCTGAGAAGGAGTGCTGAAATGGCGACGATCGTGCTGGTCCCCGGTTTCTGGCTCGGTGCATGGGCGTGGCAGGACGTGTCGCTGGACCTGCGGGCGACGGGCCACGACGTCCACCCGGTGACGATGCCCGGCCTCGCCGACCGAGCCGCCGAAGCCTCGCCGGAGGTCGGCGTCGAGACGCACGTAGCGGACCTGGTCCGGTTCATCGAGCAGAACGACCTCCGGGACGTCGTGCTGGTCGGGCACAGCGGCGCGAACGTGCCCGTCACCGGCGCCGCCGACCGCATCCCGGACCGGATCGCGCGCATCGTCTACGTCGACGCCGGGCCGATGCCGGGCGGCGTGTCCGTGCTGGACTTCAACCCGCCGGACGTCCAGGAGGAGTGGCGCAAGAAGGTCGAGGCCCAAGGCGACGGGTGGCGCCTCCCGCTCCCCGAGTTCGGCCCGGACGATCTCGCCGGGCTGTCCGACGAGACGCTGGCCCGCATGCGCGCCATGAGCACGCCGCAGCCGTTCGCCACCGCGACGCAGTCCCTGCAGCGGCCGGAGGCCATCCCGGACACACCGATCTCGGTGATCGCGTCAACCTTCACCCCGGAGCAAGTCCAGGCCCTCATCAACAGCGGCATCCCGCTGTTCGCGTCGATGGCCGGGGCTGAGGTGCACCACCTGCCGACCGGGCACTGGCCGATGTTCTCCCGCCCGGCCGACCTCGCGGCAATGCTCTCCGGCATCGCCGGATGACCAGCCGCAATTTCAATGGAAGTTGCGGATCTCCGGCGTGTCGGGCCACAACACGCCGGAGGTTGTGGATAACTTCCGCAATTTCAATGGAAATCGGAGGTCCGATTTCCAATTGAAATTGCGGCGGGACGCAGGGGTCAGCGCTTGCGGCGCCAGGCCCAGCCCGCGATGGCGCCGAGTCCCACCAGGCCCACCAGGCCCGCCGTGGCCCGCACACCCACCCGGTCCCGCACCTGGACCACCGGCCGGATGATCGCCGGGCCCGGCGGCCGCGGAGGCGCGACCTCCAAGTTCTCCCGGGCGGATGCCGTCCAAGCCGTGACGAAAAGGATGAACCGCGAGGTCAGGTTGGCGAACACCAGCAGACCGAGGATCGGGCCGAACGCCACGCCCGCCGGCGAGCTGGTGACGCTGTTCAGGTAGACCACCCCGACCTGCTTGAGGACCTCGAACCCGATCGCGGCGAACAGCGCGCCCCACACCGCGCTGTGCAACGTGACCGGTTTGCGCGGCAGCCGCGCCAGCACCCACAGGAACACCAGCCAGCTCGCCAACAGCGACAGCAGTATCGACAGCACCCGTAGCACGAACGCCGCGGCCGGGTTGTCCTCGATCCCGACCAGCTCGAACAGCCACCGCCCGACCCCGCCGCCGAGCGCGCTGATGCCCAGCGAGACGGCCACCGCCGCGCCGAGCCCGATCAGCGACCCCAGGTCGGCGGCCATCCGCCGGACGATCGACTGCTTCGCGGGCTCCTGCGTCCACTGCGCGGTCAGCGCCTCCCGCAGGTTCGTCATCCAACCGAGCCCCGAGTACAGCGCGGCGAGCAGGCCGATCACACCGACCGTCCCGGCCTGGCTGATCGCCTGCTGGACGACGCGGTTGAGCATGTCGCTCATCGCCGGGCTGGGCACCGCGGAGGTGATCGACGTCTGCAGCCGCCCCAGCAGGTCCGGGTTCCCGCTCAGCACGAAACCGGCCGCGGCGAAGGCGATCATCAGCAGCGGCACCAGCGCGAGCACGCTGAAGTAGGTGATCGCGGCGGCGTAGTAGTCGCCGTACTGACCCTGGTAGCGCTCGAAGGCCCGGATGAGCCGGTCCAACCACGCGTGGCGGCGGCGCAGCAGCGCCAATCGGCCCGGCTTCGTGTCCTGCTCCTGACCGGCCACGGTGCACCTCCCGCCGCAACGGCTTCCCCCGAACGGTGGCAGGCTACCCGCAGTTGATCAGTTCAGCCCATCGGCGGAAGGAATCCCATCCGGTCGAAGACGGTCCGCAAGGTTTCCGCCGAGACCGCCCGCGCCCGCTCCGCGCCCCGGTGCAGGACCTTGTCCAGTTCGGCCGGGTCGTCGAGGTAGCTGCGGACCTTCTCCTGGAACGGCGTGACGAATTCGACCACGACCTCGCCGAGCTCCTTCTTCAGGTCGCCGTAGCCCTTGCCCTCGTAGGCGGCCTCCAGGTCGGCGATGCTGCGGCCGGCCAGCGCCGAGTAGATCACCAGCAGGTTGCTGATGCCCGGCTTGTGCTCCACGTCGTAGCGGATCTCCCGCTCCAGGTCGGTGACCGCGGAGCGGATCTTCTTGGCCGAGCGTTTCGGCGCCTCCAGCAGCTCGACGACCCCGGCGGGCACCGACTTGCTCATCTTCGAAGTCGGGTCCTGCAGATCGTAGATCTTGGCGGTTTCCTTGGGGATGTGCGCCGCGGGCACCGTGAAGGTATGGCCGTAGCGGGAGTTGAACCGCTGCGCCAGGTTGCGGGTGAGCTCCAGGTGCTGGCGCTGGTCCTCGCCGACCGGGACGGCGTCGGCCTGGTAGAGCAGGATGTCCGCGGCCTGCAGCACCGGGTAGGTGAACAGCCCGACGCTGACGTGGTCGGCTTCCTGGCGGGCGGACTTGTCCTTGAACTGGGTCATCCGACCGGCCTCGCCGAACCCGGTCAGGCATTCCAGGACCCAGCTGAGCTGGGCGTGTTCCGGGACGTGGCTCTGCACGAACAGCGTCGAGCGGTCGGGGTCGATGCCGATCGCGAGCAGTTGGGCGGCGGAGAGCCGGGTACGCTGGCGCAGCAGTTCCGGGTCCTGCGCGACGGTGATGGCGTGCAGGTCGACGACGCAGTAGAAGGCGTCGTGGTCGTCCTGCATGGTGACCCATTCCCGCAGGGCGCCCAGGTAGTTGCCGAGGTGGAACGAGTCGGCGGTGGGCTGGATGCCGGACAGCACGCGCGGCCGCGCCGCGGGCTGGTCGCTGGTCTGGGGTGCGGGGCTGTCGCTGCTCACGTGGTGATTCTCGCAAGTCCCGCCGGAGCTGTGGGATCGACCTCTCCGGTTATCCCTGCGTCAGGTCTTGCGCTGGTTCTCTGGCTGGATCTTCTTCTTCCGGAACATGCCCGCGACCATGCCGACCACTCCGAGGGCGACCGCGGTGAGTCCGACCGGAGCGCTCAGCGATTCCAGGGGGCCGGCCGCGAGGACGGTCGAGCCGGCGGCAGCGGCGCCGGCTGCGGTCGCCAGTAGCACCGCGGCGAGCGCGGCGCCAAGCACGGACACCCGCGTGACCACGCGGGATATTCGGCTACGCACGGGCGTGCCTCCCTACGAAAGTTGACCCGTTCAGGTCACCGAATCGTCCGAGTTCGGTGGCGGAACGTACCGACCACCGGTTACCGGCTTGGTCGCTTTGCGTGACCCGGCCACGACGCAATGATCATATTTTCCAATCCTGAACGACTTTCGCCGGGCCTCCAGACCAATAAACGAGCAGGCCAGCAGCCAGAATCGCCCGAAAACCGATCCCGGCCGCGGCCAATTAAGTGATCCACATCACATCAAGTCGGGTTAGGCCGGGCCGATCCCCAGCTGCACCCGGCCAATTCGCTCGTAAGTGGTACTGCGCTGCCGGGCGGAACGACCCGCCCCAGCGGCCAGCTCGTGCAGCTCCTCGACGGTCCGCTCCGAGCCGTGCTCGGAGCCGGCCATCCGGCTGATGGTCTCCTCCATCAACGTCCCGCCGACGTCGTTGGCGCCGCCGTTGAGCACCTCTGAGGTGCCCTCGTCGCCGAGCTTCACCCACGAGCACTGGACGTTGTCGATCCGGCCGTGCAACAAGATGCGCGCCATCGCGTGCACCGCGCGGTTGTCCCGGCGGGTCGGGCCCGGCCGCGCGAGCCCAGCGAGGTAGATCGGCGCGTTGCGGTGCACGAACGGCAGCGGGACGAACTCGGTGAACCCGGCGCTGCCGTGCTCAGCCGCGGCGTCCTGCACACCGGCCAGGGTGCGGAAGTGGCCGAGCCAGTGCTCCGGGGCGTCGACGTGGCCGTACATCATGGTCGACGAGGACGGGATGCCGAGCCGGTGCGCGGTGCTGACGACCTCGATCCACTCGGCGGCGGGGAGCTTGCCCTTGGTCAGCACCCAGCGCACCTCGTCGTCGAGGATCTCCGCCGCAGTGCCGGGAATGCTGCCCAGGCCGGCCCCCTTAAGCTCGGCCAGCCAGTCGGCGATGCTCGCCCCGGCCTTGGCCGCGGCGCTGACGATCTCCATCGGGCTGAACGCGTGGACGTGCATCTCGGGCACCCGCTGCTTGATCGCGCGCACGAGGTCGGCGTAGCCGGACACCGGCAGCCGCGGGTCGATGCCGCCCTGCATGCAGATCTCGGTGGCCCCGGCCCGCCACGCCTCATCGGCGCGATCGGCGACCTCCTCCGGCGAGAGCCGGTAGGCGTCGGCATCGCGCTCCCGCTGCGCGAAGGCGCAGAAGCGGCACCCCACGTAGCAGATGTTGGAGAAGTTGATGTTGCGGTTGACCACGTAGGTGATGTCGTCACCCACCACGTCCCGGCGCAGGCCGTCGGCGATCCCGGCGAGCGCGTCCATCGCGGCTCCGTCGCAGGTCATCAAGGCCATGGCGGCGGCAGTGCGGCTCTCGTCGAGCAGCGCGGCCGGGTCGGTCTCGGCCAGCCGCAGCCCCTCCCGCGCATCGGCGTCGAGCCGCTCCGGGGCTGCGTCGGCGGGCAGCTGGCGACGCAGCTCGTCCCAGTCGCCGTAGACCGTGTCGAAGTCGCCGCGGCGATCCCCCGTGCGGCCCGTCGTGTCGATGCTGCGGTGCAGGTCGGTGCGGCCGATGGACTCGAACCCGCCGTCCGGCTCCTGCCATTCGCGCCCGACCGGTGCGGCGTCGGCGTCGGCGAAACCGTCCGAACCGGACAGTGCCGCGACGTGGCCGGCCACCCGCAGGTCCAGCCACTGGGTGCTGTCCCCGGCCAGCCCGGCGCGCACGTAGCGCGGGTAGGCGGTCAGGCGTTCCCGCAGCTCGAAGCCGCCTTCGCGGGTCTTCGCGGCGAGCTCGTCGATGTGCGGCCACGGCCGTTCCGGGTTGACGTGGTCCGGGGTCACCGGGGAAACCCCGCCCCAGTCGTCGATCCCGGCGCGCAGCATCAGCAGCTGCTCGTCGCCGATGAGGTTCGGCGGCGCCTGCACGCTCACCCCGGAGGGCATCAGCAGCCGCGCGACCGCGATCGTGGCGGCCAGGTCGTGCAGGTTGGCGTCGGGCATGCCGCGCATCGCGGTGTCCGGTTTCGCCCGGAAGTTCTGCACGATGATTTCCTGGATGTGCCCGTACTGGCGGGCGGCGCTGCGCAGCGCGAGCAGCGACTCGGCGCGCTCGGCGCGGGTTTCGCCGATTCCGATGAGGATTCCGCTGGTGAACGGCACCGCGACACGTCCGGCGTCGGCCAGCACTCGCAGCCGGACGGCGGGTTCCTTGTCCGGGCTGCCGAAGTGCGGCCCGCCCTTCTCCCGCCAAAGCCGCTCGGCGGTGGTCTCCAGCATCATGCCCATGCTCGCCGCGACCGGCTTGAGCCTGGTCAGCTCCGACCAGCTGAGCACGCCGGGGTTCAGGTGCGGCAGCAGGCCGGTTTCCTCCAGCACCGCGATGGCGCAGGACCGCACGTAGTCCATTGTGGAGGAATAGCCGCGCGCCTCCAGCCACTCCCGGGCGGCAGGCCAGCGCTCTTCGGGCCGGTCTCCGAGGGTGAACAGGGCTTCCTTGCAGCCCGCGGCCGCACCCCGCCGGGCGATCTCCAGTACCTCGTCGCGTTCCAGGTAGGCGGATTTCACCCGGTGCGGCACGGTGGCGAAAGTGCAGTAGTGACAGCGATCCCGGCACAGCCGGGTCAACGGGATGAACACGTTCCGGCTGTAGGTGACCACACCTTCGTGGCCCTCGGCGACCAGGTGCGCGTCCCGCGCGCGACCGGCCGCGGCCAGCAGTTTTTCCAGGTCTTCGCCGCGGGCGTGCAGCAGGACCGCGGCTTCGGCGGCATCCAGCAAAACACCATCGGTGGCGCGGCGGAGCGCGCGACGCATCGCCGATTCGCTCGGGGTGGGCTCCGGCGGGGAAACTTCCAGATCTGCAACCGACACCTGCCGACTCTAAGTCTCCGAGCGCCTGCCGCCCAACCCCCGCAGACGTGCCGGACGCCTCACTATCGGCTACTGAATTACTCCGTTCTGTCCTACCCACGATCACCGAAGCAGGCGCAAGATCCGACGAATACCACTGGGTGAATCGCACTCTGTCTCCATAGGAGGGACACGTGTCACGCTCTAGAAGGAATGGTCGAGTCGTGCGTATAGCCGGCTCGGCACTCGCGTTGGCGCTGTTGGTACCCGCAGGCATCGTCAGCGCGGCCGATCCAGCGCCCGCGGCCGCCGCCGCACCGGTGCACTTCGTCGTGCTCGGCCCGACCGGCGACGGCCTGCAGCAGACAGAGGAATCGGTGCGCGCGGTCGGCGGAACCGTCGTGCAGAGCTGGCCGCAGATCGGCGTGATCGTCGCGACCTCGACGGATCCCGGATTCGCCGCCGCGGTGCGCACCCAGCCCGCCGTCGAGCAGGCCGGTGCCAGCCGCAACCTCGCCGAGCAGCTGCCGCCCGCGCAGTCGCTGCGGCTGGAGGCGCTGGAGGGCAAGGCCGGTCCCGCCGCGTTCTCGGCCAACGCGAACGCGGAGCCGCTGGAGCCCGAGCAGTGGGACATGCGGCAGATCAAGGCCGACCAGGCGAGCGCGATCTCCCAGGGCAGCAAGGACATCACGGTCGGCGTGCTGGACTACGGCATCGACCCGACGCACCCGGACCTGAAGCCGAACCTGGACGTCTCCAAGTCGGTGAGCTGCGTGAACGAGGGTGTGCCGGACACCCGGCAGGAGGCCTGGCAGCCGCAGGACCCGACGCAGAACCACGGCACCCACACCGCGGGCACCATCGCCGCTGCGCGCAACGGCGTCGGCATCTCCGGTGTCGCGCCGAACGTCACGCTGGCCTCGGTGCGGGTCATCGACGACGGCGGCTTCATCTACCCCGAGTACGCGGTCTGCGGGTTCATCTGGGCGGCCGAGCACGGCTTCGACGTCACCAACAACTCCTACTTCGTCGACCCTTGGTACCTGTGGTGCGACAGCGACCCGGACCAGAAGGCCGGTGCCGAGGCGGTGCGCCGCGCGGCCGCGTACGCGCAGGGCAAGGACGTCGTGAATGTGGTGTCGGCGGGCAACAGCAACTGGGACCTGTCCAAGCCGATCCGCGACACCGACAGCCCGAACAACGGCGGACCGACCCAGGACCGCAAGACCGGGCACGAGTGCCACGTCCTGCCGGGTGAGCTGCCGGGTGTGGTCGCGGTGTCCGCGGTGGGCTCGGACGCGGTGAAGTCTTACTACTCCAACTACGGCCTGGGTTCGATCATGGTGACCGCGCCCGGTGGTGACAAGAACCAGATCCCGCAGACGCCGTCGCAGAACGGTCGGGTGCTGTCCACGGTGCCCGGCGGCGGCTGGGGCTGGATGCAGGGCACCTCGATGGCCGGGCCGCACGCCGCGGGCGTGGTCGCGCTGCTGCGCAGCACGCACCAGGACTGGAACGCCCAGCAGGTGGTCGGCGCGCTGACCAACCAGGCTGACACCCTGGCCTGCCCGACGAGCTACGACCCGGACGGCGACGGCAAGCCGGACGCGGTCTGCTCCGGCGGCAAGAGCGGCGCCGGCTTCTACGGCGCGGGCCTCATCGACGCCCTCGACGCCGTCCAGAAGTGACCTCGAAACCCACTAACGGGTGAGGACCGAAGGGCACCTTCGGCCGACTTTGGAGCCTGTTGCAAAATTACGCCCACCACGGACCGTAATCGATCGATCACGGCTGAGATGGCCACTGGCGGACAAACGGCGGCGATCGAGACTGATTTGGTACTTCGGTTCAGCCGTTTTCGCCGAAAACGCAACAGGCTCTTTGCCGGTCGAAGGTGCCCTTCACACCGTCCAATTCGCACGATCTGGGGTTGCTTGGGCGAGTTGACGGCAGGACGCTGACGATCCGGAGGGTTGTCGGGTGGGAGTGAGGCGCTGTCGTGGCTGATTCGGAGACCTTCGTGATCGTCGGTGCCGGCATGGCCGGCGCCAAGGGTGCGCAGGCGCTGCGCGATCTGGGGTTCGACGGGCGCATCGCACTGCTCGGGGACGAACCGCACCGCCCGTACGAGCGCCCGCCGCTGTCCAAGGCGTACCTGATGGGCAACGCCGACTTCGCCAGCGCTTACGTGCACGACGAATCCTGGTACGCCGACAACCGGGTGGACCTGCAGCTCGGGGTGTCGGTGCGGCGGATCGACCGGGCGCTGCGCCAGGTGGAGCTCTCCGACAACAGCCGGATCGACTTCGACAAGCTGCTGATCGCGACCGGTGCGCATCCCCGTTCGCTGCCGGTGCACGGGATGGACGCCGACGGCGTCCTGTACCTGCGCCGGGTCGAGGATTCCGACCTGATCAAGCAGACCCTGAACGACATCGAACGGCTCGTGGTGGTCGGCGCGGGCTGGATCGGGCTCGAAGTCACCGCCGCCGCGCGCGAAGCCGGCGTGGCCGTGACCGTCGTCGAGACGACCGAGCTGCCGCTGCTGCGGGTGCTCGGTCCCGAAGTGTCCGAGGTCTTCGCGGCACTGCACCGGGACCACGGCGTGGACTTCCGCTTCGGCGCCGCCGTGAGCGAAATCCTGGTCGACAGCGGCCGGGCGGCCGGGGTGCGGCTGAAGGACGGCACCGAAGTTCCGGCCCAGGCGGTGCTGGTCGCGGTCGGCGTGGAGCCGGACGTCGCGCTGGCCCGGGACGCCGGGCTGCGGGTGGAGAACGGCATCCTCGTCGACGCCTCGCTGCGCACCGGCGACCCGAACATCGTCGCGGCCGGCGACGTGACCAACGCGTTCAACCCGTTGCTGGGCAAGCAGATCCGGGTGGAGCACTGGGCGAACGCGCTCAGCCAGCCGGCCACCGCGGCGGCGTCGATGCTGGGGCGCGACGGAAAGTACTCGGAGCTGCCTTACTTCTTCACCGACCAGTACGACCTGGGCATGGAGTACCTCGGCTACGTCGACCCGGACGGCTACGACCAGGTGGTGTTCCGCGGGGATGTCGAAGCCCGCGAGTTCATCGCCTTCTGGCTAGCCGAAGGCCGAGTCCTGGCGGGCATGAACGTGAACATCTGGGACGTGCAGGACCAGATCAAAACCCTGATCACCTCGGCCACGACGGTCGACACGAACCTCCTGGCGGACCCGGAAACCCCCCTGAACGAACTGATCGCCCGCTGACGGTCGAGCGCCGGACCGGGCGTCAGAGCTCGACTGTCCACCGGTGCTCGCTGGTCGGTTCGTCCAACCACACCTCGTGGGTACCGTCCACCGTGATCGTGAGCCCGTACCGGTCAGGCGACGGGAGACCCGATTCGAGCCACCGGGCGTACGCGGCGTCGGCCTCATCCCAAAGCCGGCGCGGACCGAGCTGGTAGACCTCGAAATCGGCCCCGCGTGCCATGATCACGCGGGCCCACGACGCGGAACGGACGTCGTGCAGCTCGATGTGCCGGTGATCGGCGTCGATGTCCTCGATGGTGAGGTAGCAGCTCGGGACGCGAAGCCCGATGGTGAACGCTGCGTGCGAGAACTCCGTCATCTCGAAGAGTTCCCGTGCGCTTCGGAGGGTTGTCCCCTTTTCGGCGCCGGATATCTCGGCTTCGGACGGGCCGAGGAATTCGCGGCGCTGATCGCGAACCCGCATGAACCGAAGGTTCTTGCCGCATCTCCCCCACGCCGAACCGTCCCCCGGCACGGTGAGCCGGAGAAGAGTGCCGTTGCAGTAGTCGGTGCCCCACGGCGTCACGATCACACCGCCGGGAACTGCCTGCTCGATCCAAGCCCGGGGGACTCGGCGCACGGAAGCGGTGGCGATCAGCCGGTCGTACGGCGCGCGATCCGGGTAGCCCTTGGTCCCGTCCGCGGTCACCACCACGACCGCGCACCCCTCGCCGATCAGCGCTCGGACCGCCTGCTCGGCGAGCTCGAGGTCCACCTCGAGCGAGGTCACCTGGCCGTCGTCGCCCACGCGCTCGCGGAGGTTCGCCGCGTTCCAGCCGGTTCCCGTGCCGATCTCCAGCACCCGATGGCCGTCCTCCACCTGGAGGGCGTCGAGCATGTCGGCCACGAGCGACGGCTTGCTGCACGAGCTGCTCGGCTGAAACCCGACGGCTCCGGGCCTGGTCTTGCCGTCGTCAACCTGCGTGATGATCGGCTCGTCGGCCTCGACCAGTTCTCGCCACCGCGCCCCATCGATCTTCCTGGACACCGAGACGAACCCGCCCGTGACGGGGTCATCGACCCACACCTCGGGCGGGATAAACCGATCGCGCGGTACACCGAGCCGTTCACGCCAGGCGGTCACTTCTTCGTGCCGCCTTACTCGTCGTCGCCTTCGTGCTTGTTGCCGTCGTCCTTATTGCCCCAGTTCTCCCACTTCTCCGGTTGGGCTTCGCCCTGGCCGTCGCGGTCCACGTCCCGCTTGCCCATTCCGACCTCCCAATCAATCAGGCCCTCGTCGCAGCTCGGGCCAATTCACCCAGCGTTGCGGCGCCGTCAATGAGAGCATGTCGGTGAGGCGGATTTTCCTGAAAATGCGACAGGATCACGCTATCGAGGCCCATTTTGGCAGCAGCGCTAGGCAAAACGGCTCACCGGAGTAGCACAACCGCCTGAACCCCCGAAGGCCGTCAGGGTTCCAGGGAGCGGTTGACGAAGTTGGCGATCAGGTCATCCACGTTGAACGGCGCCAGGACTTCGGGCACCGTGAGGTGTTCCACGATCAGGCCCGTCATCGCGTAGTAGAGCAGCACCGTCGTCATGTCGTCGCCGGGGATTCCCGATTCTCGGCGACCCTCGATGTTCGCGTTCAGGTTGGCTCGCAGGGTTTCCGTCAACGCCGCTTGGAGCTCGGGACGCCGGGTCGCTTCCAGGCGCAGTTCCAGCAGCGCGAGCCAGCCGGTGCGGTCGTCCGAGATGTGGTGGAACAGCGCGCGCATCAGCTCGGTCAGCAGTTCCACCGACGGCGCCTGCTCGACCGGACCGTGCTTCGCCGGGTCGATTGCCAGTCGTTGGTGGATGTGCGCGCCGACCTGGTTGAGCAGGTCATCGCGGCTGGCGAAGTAGTTCGACGCCGTGCCCTTCGGCACCCCGGCTTCCGCGTCGACGGCGCGGAAGGTCAGGCCGCGCGCTCCGTCGCGCGCCAGCACCTCGATGGCCGCGTCGACCAGGGCCGTTCGCCTTGCGGGGTTCTGCACCATCGCTCCTCCAAAAACACACTTGCAACCACTCCGTTCATAGTACTACATTTGAAGCACAACATACGAAGTGGTTCTTGTTGGAGGCATCCATGCGAAAGCTCACCTACCTGGTCGCATCGACCATCGACGGCTTCATCACCGGCCCGGCCAACGACAACCCGGACTTCTTCCTGCACGAAGGCGACCACGGCACCTTCATCCGCGAGGAGTACCCGGAAATCATGCCGACGCACATCCGCCCGCTGATCGACCTCACCGACGCGCCGAACAAGCACTTCGACACGGTCCTACAAGGACGCGGCAGCTGGGAAATCGGTGTGCGGGACGGGATAACGAACGCCTATCAGCACCTGCGCAGCATCGTGTTCTCCCGCAGCATCACCGAAAGCCCGGATCCCACGGTGGAATTCGTCGCCACCGACCCGACCGAACGGGTGCGGGAGCTGAAACGGGAAGAAGGCATGGGAATCTGGCTCTGCGGCGGCGGAAAGCTCGCGGCGGCGCTGCGACCGGAGATCGACGAAATGATCATCAAGCTGCACCCGGTGGTCGCCGGCGCCGGAATCCCGCTCTTCGGCGGCGATTTCGCCCCCGAGCAGTACGACCTCGCCGGCACCCACGTCTTCAACAGCGGCGTGATGCACCTGACGTACACCAAGCCCTGACCCGCCGCGGCGGGTCAGGGCAGGTGCTGGAGGAGGAGGAGGAGGAGGAGGAGGAGGAGGAGGAGGAGGAGGAGGAGGAGGAGGAGGAGGTCCACGAGGCGGCCGGGGGTGCGAAGCGGCAGGTAGTGGTCCGCGTCGGGGATGACCTCGCGGCGGGCACCGGGGATTTCCGCGACGAGCCGTTCGGCGATCGCGCAGATCTCCGGATGGTCCCGGTCGCCGTGGACGACCAGCGTCGGCACCGCGATCCGGTCGAGCCGTGAAATGGCCTGCTGGTCCGGGAAGCGCGCGAGGTCGCCGCCCGCGAATCGCCGCTCCGCATTGTCCGCCACCATGCCCTCGATCTGCTCACCCCCGACCGCGGCCGTGCCCATCGACGCCCAGATCGACAGTTCCAGCTCGGCCAGGCGTTCGGCGTCGCGCTCACGGCGAGCGGCTTCGTACGCCGACAGGCCGGGGGGGTTCAGGCAGCGATAGCCGCTCACCGAACTTCCGGTCAACGCGCTGCAGGGCCCCGAGGCGGACGGGTTCGAACAACCGGGAGGAAGCTGCCGCATCTGTCATTCCGCACGTAGAATCTGAAATGGTCCATAATGGACAACGAAATCCGCGGATTCGGGTCAGCCCGAGGTTCACGGGCGTCGCAGACACGCTCAGACGTCGAGGATGACCGGCACCGGAACATGATCCGACAGCGCTGGCTGTAGCTTTCGGCCTGCGCAGTCGCCTAGGGCGTGGCGGAACGCTCTTACGCTTCCAGAAGTCGCCGTAGGACACCGGCCGGTGCAGGCAGCCTTTCAGTTAGCACCTGCCAGACCAGTGCATCGTCAACCGTTGCGTAGCGCATGGATCAGGATGTTGCGAAAAGCAACAATGCGAGGGAGGTCGGGAACCTTGGCCGCGAGGTCGGCATCCACTTTGGAAAGCTGGTTCAGAGCCTCTCCGACGATCTCGAACTGACGCTCGACGGGCGGATCGCAGCATGGCATTCGGTCTGGTAGCCGGCGAAGTCCTTTCCTTCGCGGAACTCGCTGAGCAGCTCAGCGGCTTGGCGGGCATCCCACAGATAAGCCCTGGTGTCACGCCGCATAGAGGAGTTCCCGTGTGTCCTGGACCTGCTGCTTGAAGTAGGGGTTCCAGATGCTGGTGGCACTCACGACGTCGACCGAGCGATCGAGGATTCGTTCGAGCCCTTCCTTCAGACCGAAGTAAGCGCCGAAGTAGTCGAAGCCCGGTCCAGCGTCGAAGTCCACGAGAACGTCGACATCACTCGAACCAACATCGAACGAGTCTCCGACCGCGGAGCCGAAGAGATCAAGACGGCGTACTGACAGCTCACGGCACAGCTCCTCGATCTCGTGCAGCTTCGCCTCGATCACCTCGTGCACGGCGGTCACCTCCACCGACCATTCTGCCCGACCTGGGCCTCCTGACGCGAGCAGCGAACTCAGGCGTAGTGGACGGTCAGGGACGCATGATCCGACCAGCGCTGGTCGTAGCTTTCGGTATGCGCGGATGGGACGGATCCCCACCGATATCCTCGTGAGTGGCCATACCGGTTCTTACCGGAAAACTCGCTCACGACCCCACGATGCGAGACCCAGCTGACCGAGCAGATCACGTCCGATCAGGGCTGGTACGGCGCGTACGCGGACAAGACCGCGTTGAAGCGCTGGGCGAACGCCGACGAGTTCGCCGGCGCCGTGGTGTACCTCGCCTCGGAGGCCGCCTCGTACGTGACGGGCAGCCTCCAGCTGGTGGAGGGCGACTGGTCTACTGGTCACAGCTACCGTCCTCGGTGGCGGGGTGTTCAAGCGTGACGTATTGGCGTCGGTTGCGGGACTGGACTTAGGCCGAGGTTCTCCCGCTCATGCACAAGTCGCTGCTTGACCACTCGCGCGCTCGACGGGCTCGACCTGACCACAGCAGTGGTCGATGGTTCCGGGTTCGATGTTGTGTCGGCGCCCAGGCAATTCAGTACTGCCTGGGCGCCGCGAGCGGGATCCTTGCAATGTGTTTCAGCACGAACACAATCCCCGCCGAAGCATCCGGAATTCGCGAGCATGTCGGCAGCGAATTGCCGCCGCTTTCAGCGGAGAGCCCTACACCTTTCCGTGTCCGGTGTCGTCGAACTGGTACCCGTCATCGCGAACGAGACGGGTCAGAAGTCAAAGACCGCCGTCACCGGCGCGTGGTCCGACCAGCGCTGGTCATAGCTCGCAGCCTTCTCCACGTACGCATCCGTGCAGCGACTTGCCAGGCCGAGCGAACTGACGAGGTAGTCGATACGCCAGCCGGAGTCGTTGTCGAAGGCCTTCCCCCGGTAGGACCACCAGGAGTACGGGCCGGGGCCTTCCGGGTGGAGGCTGCGGACCACGTCCGCGTAGCCGCTCTCGAAGACCTCCGTCAGCCAGGCCCGCTCCTCCGGCAGGAAGCCCGCTTCCTTCTGGTTGGACTTCCAGTTCTTCAGGTCAATCTGCTGGTGGGCGATGTTCCAGTCGCCGCACACCAGCACCTCGCGGCCCTCTGCCGCGGCGCGTTCCCGCAGGTCGCCCAGGTACGCACGGAACTCCTTCATGAAGCGTTCCTTCTCGTCCTGGCGCGGGGTGCCGACGTCGCCGCTGGGCAGGTAGAGGCTGGCCACTACGACGCCCGGCAGGTCGATCTCCGCGTACCGGCCGCTCTCGTCGAACTCCGCCGAGCCGAAGCCGATGCGCACCGCCGCCGGCTCCGCGCGACTGTAGATCGCCACCCCGGCGCGGCCCTTCGCCGAGCTCGGGGCCAGCACGGTGCGCCAACCGGCGGGTTCCCGGACCTCGGACGTGAGCTGGTCGGCCTCCGCGCGGGTCTCCTGCATGCAGATCACGTCGGCTCGCGTGGCTGCGAGCCACTCCACAAAGCCCTTCTTGGCGGCGGCGCGCAGGCCGTTGACGTTCACGGTCGACACAGTCAGCACGCCAGCGAGGGTAACCACCGGCACCGACGATCAACCCACCGGTCACCCCGCCCGCTGGAGCGATCTTCTTCGAGTGAGGGGCACCCTCACGGTTCACGTCAGGCCAGCCAGAACGCTTCGCGGGTGCGTCGGCGGCGGTCGCGGCGGCGGATCGACTCCGGTGCCGCCGGGCGCTGCCACAGCCACATGCACACCCGGGCACCGCCGAGGCTGGAGCGGTCGACGGTGAGCCGACCGCCGGTCGATTCGGCCACCCGGCGCGCGATGTCCAGCCCGAGCCCGGTCGATCCGGCACTGCTGTGCCCGCGCTGCACGGCATCGGACAGCTCCGCGACCCCGGGACCGGCGTCCTCCACGATCACGCCGACCACGCCGTCGTCGCGCCACACGGACACGACGAACTCGGTCCGCTCCGGGGTGTGCCGGAAGACGTTGCCCACCACGGCGTCGACCGATGCGGTGAGCTCCGCGCCCGGCACCGGGACGTACACCTCGCCTTCCGCGCCGCGCAGGTTCCACGGCCGCTGCTGGTCTTCGGCCAGCGCGGACCAGAACCCGAGCCGTTCCCGCAGCAGCTCCGCGATGTCGCAGTCCGCGTCCTCCCCGGGACCGGAGCGCCGGGCGCTGGTGATCACCAGGTCCACCTCGCGCTCCAGCCGGTCGATGGCCACCCGGGTCTGCTCCGCGGCCTGGTCGTCGCCCAGCGCCTCGGCGTTGAGCCGCAGCGCCGCCAGCGGGGTGCGCAGCCGGTGCGAGAGGTCAGTGGCCATCTCGCGTTCGGCGGCGAGCAGTTGGCGAACCCGGTCGGCCATGGTGTTGAACGCCCGCCCCGCCTCCACCAGTTCTGGCGGGCCGCTGGGGTGCACCCGGACGCTCAGGTCCCCGGCGCCAAGCGCGGACGAGGCGTTCGCGAGCCGGATGGCCGCGCGCACCACGCGGGCCGCCAGCCGGTCCGCGACCAGCAAGGATCCGGCAACCAGGACCAGCCCGACGGCGCAGATCACCAACCAGGTCCGGAGCACCCCGCGGGTCTGGTCCTCGGCGGCCACGAAAACCTCGGCCAGCGCGATGCGACCGCCATC